>DQGF01000104.1 GCA_003525045.1 Pseudomonas sp.
GGCAAGCCTCGCTCCTACAAGTTAGTGGCGGCGTTTAGTCGGCGAACGCCATCCCATGCTTCTCTTTGGTGGTCTTCACCGCCTCCAGCACCGCCAGCAGGCAATCATCACGATAGCGCTCCAGCGCCGAAATGCTGTGCGTGCCCAACTGATCACTGGTGCCATCCACCACATCATCAATCAACTTGTCAGTCAGCTCCGGCGCCGGCAGATAGGTCCACGGCAACTGCAACGCCGGGCCGAACTGCGCCATGAAGTGGCGCATGCCTGCATCGCCACCCGCCAGGGTGTACGTCAGGAATGTCCCCATGAACGACCAGCGCAGGCCCGCGCCAAACCGAATCGCATCGTCGATTTCACCGGTGGTCGCCACGCCGTCGTTGACCAGGTGCAGCGCTTCACGCCACAGCGCTTCGAGCAAGCGGTCGGCGATAAAGCCTGGCACTTCCTTGCGCACATGCAGCGGACGCATGCCCAAGGATTCGTAAACTTTCATCGCTGCCTGCACCGCTTCAGGGGCAGTGTTTTTGCCACCCACCACTTCCACCAGCGGCAACAGGTAAACCGGGTTGAACGGATGCCCGACTACACAGCGCTCCGGGTGGGTCGAGCTCTCGTAAAACTCACTCGGTAATAGCCCTGAGGTACTGGAGCCGATCAGTGCATTCGGCTTGGCCGCCGCACTGATTTTGCTGTGCAATTCCAGTTTCAGGTCCAGACGCTCAGGAGCGCTTTCCTGAATGAAATCAGCTTCGCGAACGCACTCTTCGATGGTCGCGACAAAGCGCAACCGATCCTGTGATGCGCCGGGTGCCAGGCCTTGTTTCTCCAGCGCGCCCCAGGCATTGGCGACGCGTTTGCGCAGGGCGGCTTCGGCACCGGGCGCCGGGTCCCAGGCCACCACGTCGAGGCCGTGGGCGAGGGCGCGGGACACCCAACCGCTGCCGATGACACCGCTGCCCAGCGCGGCGAAGGTTTTGATATCAGTGATAAAGCTCATGGCAACTTCCTAAAAGAATTCGGTGATCCCTGTAGGAGCGAAGCTTGCTCGCGAAGACGGTAGTCCAGCCGCAGAGTATGTGGCGGATGTACTGGCCTCTTCGCGGGCGAGCCTCGCTCCTACAGGTATGCGTGGGGGGTTAGCCGCGCTTGGTCAGGCCCATTTTTGCCCGGCCTTCAGCCGGTGTGAGAACCCGGGCGCCGAGGCGGCTGAGGATTTCCGAGGCGCGCTCGACCAGTTGGCCGTTGGTTGCCAGCACGCCCTTGTCCAGCCACAGATTGTCTTCCAGACCGACCCGCACGTTGCCGCCCAGCAGTACCGCTTGCGCGGCCATCGGCATCTGCATGCGACCGATACCGAACCCGGCCCAGACCGCGTCGGCCGGCAGGTTGTCGACCATGGCTTTCATGGTGGTGGTGTCCGCCGGCGCGCCCCACGGAATGCCCAGGCACAGCTGGAACAGCGGGTTATCGAGCAAACCTTCCTTGATCATCTGTTTGGCGAACCACAGGTGACCGGTGTCGAAGATTTCCAGCTCGGCTTTCACGCCCAGCTCTTGAATGCGTTTGGCGCCGGCTCGCAGTTGGGCCGGGGTGGATACGTAGATGGTGTCGCCGTCGCCGAAGTTCAGCGTGCCGCAATCGAGGGTGCAGATTTCCGGCAGCAGTTCTTCAACGTGGGCCAGGCGGGTCAGCGGACCGACCAGGTCAGTGTTCTGGCCGAACTCCATCGGGTTCTCGCCCGCGCCGATTTCCAGGTCGCCGCCCATGCCGGCGGTGAGGTTGACGATGATGTCGACGTCCGCCTCGCGGATGCGCTCCATCACTTCGCGATACAGCGCCACGTCACGGCTGAACTTGCCGGTTTGCGGGTCGCGAACGTGGCAGTGGACCACGGTGGCGCCAGCCTTGGCAGCTTCCACGGCGGCCGCGGCGATTTGTTTCGGGGTGACCGGCACGTGTGGGCTTCTGGCGGTCGTGTCGCCAGCACCGGTGAGTGCGCAGGTGATGATGACGTCGTGGTTCATGAGAGGGTTCCTTGCAGGCGTGATGATTCCGTTCGCAGCCCGGTCGGGCTGCGAATCGGTGGTTCAATCGGGTTTATTTACTGGTCAGCTTCAGGTTTTCAGCCGCCGGTTTGCCATCGAAGGTGGTCACGCCTTCGAGCCAGCGTTGTTGGTCTTGCGGGTGATCCTTCAGCCATTGCTTGGCCGATTCGAAAGCGTCTTTGTGATCCAGCAGCGGCTGCATCATCCGGCTCTCGTCTTCGGCGGTGTAGGTCAGGTTGCTGAGCAAGCGACCGATGTTCGGACATTGCTGCGCGTAGTTCGGCGAGGTGACGGTCCAGACCGTGGCCATGCCTTCGTTCGGGCCCAGGGCGTCTTCGCTGCCGCTGAGGTAAGTCATTTGCACGTTGACGTTCATCGGATGCGGCGCCCAACCGAAGAACACCACCGCTTCCTTGCGCCGCACGGCGCGATCCACCGCTGCGAGCATGCCGGCCTCGCTGGACTCGACCAGCTGGAACTTGCCCAGGCCGAACTGATTCTTGGCGATCATCGCCTTGATCTGGGTGTTGGCGCCCGAGCCAGGCTCGATACCGTAGATCTTGCCGCCCAGCTCTTTCTGGAACTTGGCAATGTCGGCGAAGGTTTTCAGGCCCTTGTCGGCGAGGTAAGTCGGAACGGCGAGGGTGGCGCGGGCGTCTTTCAGGCTTGGCGCTTCCAGAACCTTGACTTGATTGGCCTGGACGAAAGGCGTGATGGTCTGGGTCATCAGCGGGTTCCAGTAACCCAGAAACAAGTCCAGGCGCTGGTCGCGGATCCCGGCGAAAATGATTTGCTGGGAAGCGCTGGTTTGTTTGGTGTTGTAGCCGAGGCCGTCGAGCAGGACCTGGGTCATGGCGCTGGTGGCGATCACGTCGGTCCAGTTCACGACGCCCATGCGCACGTTCTGGCATGAAGCAGATTCGGCCGCCATGACGCTGGCGCTCAAGAAAGCGGTACCGCTGAGTGCAAGAACACAGCTGCTGATCAGTCGTTTCATGTCGGGTTCCTCGGCAGGTCGTTATTGTGGGTTCCGGCGTCTTCGTGCGCCGGTGATGCCAAGTTACGCAGCATAGCCCCCGTGAAAACGCACTACGGCGACCAGCTCTTGCACTGCAGCGACCTGTGCTCTTGAATGCCGCTGGCAAGTGGCGTATCAACGTTCACACGCTGCCCGCCAACCGAGAGCGCTCCATGTCCCAGGATTTCTACTTCTTGTTGATGCCGGGTTTTTCGGCCATCGGTTTTATCTCGGCCATCGAGCCGCTGCGGGTCGCCAATCGCTTTCGCGGCGAACTCTATCGCTGGCATGTGCTGAGCGCCGACGGTGGCGCGGTATTGGCCAGCAACGGCATGTCGGTCAACGCCGACGCGGCGCTGGAACCGCTGAAGAAAGGCGCAACGCTGTTGGTGGTCGCCGGCTTCGAACCGCTGAAGTTCGCCACCCCGGCGCTGGAGCACTGGCTGCGCCGCCTGGACAACGAAGGCGTGACCCTCGGCGCCATCGACACCGGCAGCTTCGTCCTCGCCGAAGCCGGCTTGCTCGACGGCCATCGCCTGACCCTGCACTGGGAAGCCATCGATGCCTTCAAGGAGTCCTACCCGCAGCTCAGCGTCACCCAGGAATTGTTCGAAATCGACCGCCGCCGCATCACCTGCGCCGGCGGTACCGCCTCCATCGACCTGATGCTCGACCTCATCGCCCAGGCCCATGGCCCGGAACTGGCGATTCAGGTCAGCGAACAATTCGTACTCGGCCGCATCCGCCCGCGCAAAGACCACCAGCGCATGGAAGTCGCCACGCGGTATGGCATCAGTAACAAGAAACTGGTGCATGTGATTGGCGAGATGGAGCAGCACAGTGAGCCGCCGTTGAGCACGCTGGAACTGGCGCAATTGATCAAGGTGACGCGGCGGCAGCTGGAGCGCCTGTTTCGCCTGCATTTGAATGACACACCGAGCAACTTCTACCTGCGGTTAAGGCTGGAGAAGGCTCGGCAGTTGCTGCGCCAGACAGACATGAGTGTGCTGGAGGTGAGTATCGCGTGCGGGTTTGAGTCGCCGTCGTATTTCACCCGTAGTTATCGGGCACGGTTTGCGCGGTGTCCGCGGGAAGACCGGCGACAGAGCCAGAATGCCTGAACCTCCGGCGAACCGGCCCCTGTAGGAGCGAGGCTTGCCCGCGAAGAGGCCGGCACATTCAAAATCACTGTCGTCTGACACGCCGCCTTCGCGGGCAAGCCTCGCTCCTACAGATGATGTGGCGTTTACTTTTTCATCAAGGCCGAACACGCCGCCTTGTAAGCCTCATGCTGATACTTGTTCAGCGTCGCCGGCAGCTCAAAATCAAACTTCTTGTTTTGCGCATTGATGGTCTGCGGCGACAACAGCGTCACCTCGCAATTCTCCAGCAACTGGAAAACCCCTTCGATTTTAAACGTGGTCGGCCCACCGGCAAATTCGCCTTTCTTGCTGCGCTTCTTGATCGCGATCCGATCGATGGAATTCTCGCGCACAAACGACGCTACTTGAGCCGCAAACACTTTGACGTTCGCCGCCTCGTCGTCATCGTCGAGGGCTATTTTCTTGGTGGCCAGGGCGACGTGGCTCAGCGCCTGAGCGTCGAGGGAGGCCACGGCGATAATCGCTTCGCTGCCTTTGATTTCGATGCCGCAGATGTTCATTTCAATCCCTTTTCCTGATGCTGGCGTTCAGCTTACAGCTCTAGTTGGTTGGCGGTGATGCCAAAAGCCGCGGCAATTTTCTCGCGTGTCGCCTTGCGAGGCTTGGCGACGGTCTCTTGCTGGGCGAAGGCTGGCTGGGAAATGCCCATGCGCTTGGCCACTTCATCCTGTGTAAGGTTCAGGTGTTCACGCCAGGCCCGTATAGGCGTTGCGCCGTCGACGATGCGACTGACCACCTCGTGGGGAATCAGATCGGGCTCAATCTTCTGCGCCACATATTGCGCATAGGGAATGACCACGAACGCAGGGTTTCCGTCTGCGTCATTGATGATTTGAACGTCAGTAGGTGCGTTCATCGCGTTTTTTGACCTCTTGAATACTGATCACTTTGATTGCGCCATCCCAGTCGAACATAACCCGATAATTACCCACTCGCAGTCGATAGGCGTAGTCATGACCAACCAGTGCTTTGACATTGCCTACATCAGGCATGCCAGCCAGCACTGTGACGGCATCACGAACCTGGATCTGATGAGCGGAATGCAATTTCAGCAGTTGCTTAACGGCTTTTCGGGTCCAGTGGATACTGTTCATAGGAGAATATAAGTCTTTTATAAGATTTTCCAATATTTACTTATATTCGGGCAGCGTCCAACCAGCGAACCATGTCGGGATGTTGCCCGAATAGTTTGGTCAGTTGGGGGGCGGGAGGGTCGTTGTAGGCTCAGTAAACCGAGGATGTAGGAAAGGGATTTTCTCGAAGATTGAAAGCTGGCGGCAGTGCCAGCTTCCGACGGACGATCAGGTTTACTCCTGACCAATCGACTCCAAAAACTCCGACCGCTCATCACTCATCCGTGCCACGCAATCATTCTGCGCAATGGTAAACGCCTTGCTGCCGCTGGTCGCCGGGAACGCTTCAACCGCGCAATCCGCATCCCGAGTCTTCAGCCACTGCTGCTGAGCCGTCTTGATCCTGGCGGTGACGTCGGCCAGTTGCGCCTGGTTCTTGCCGTAGAGCGTCTGCATGCGTTCGTTGAGGCTCTGGTAGTTGTCCTTGAGCAGGTCTTCGGCTGTGGTTCTGCTGTAGGCGGAGCATTCCAGGGTCTGGATTTCGTTTTCGACGGCGTCGCAGGGGTTGTCGTCGGCCTCTTCAGCCGCCTGTACGCCGGTGGCTATCAGAGCCAAAGCCAGGAAGATCGATTTCATCGCGTCGCCGCCCCTTATTCCAGTGAAGCATCAGTAAAAAATCCAGTGATGCGACGGATTCTGGCGCAAGCGGACGGGCTTGAACAGGTGGCTTATCCGGCCGGTTGACGACCCTTTGTCGCAGATTGACGCTTTCGGCAATTCCCCTGTCGTTTTTGCACCCGGCTACCAAGGCACCGAGGCATATGCTGGCCCCAAAGCGCCGGCACACGATTCGGCGCATGAATCGCTAATAGGGGACAGCCTGATGAGCCCAGCCGAATTGCACGCCGACAGCATCGTTATCGACGGGCTGATTATTGCCAAGTGGAACCGCGAGCTGTTTGAAGACATGCGCAAGGGCGGTCTGACCGCGGCCAACTGCACCGTGTCGGTGTGGGAGGGCTTCCAGGCCACTGTCAACAACATCGCCGCCAGCCAGAAGTTGATCCGCGAGAACAGCGACCTGGTGATTCCGGTGCGCACCACCGCCGATATTCGCAAGGCCAAGGAGCAGGGCAAGACCGGGATCCTCTTTGGCTTCCAGAATGCTCACGCCTTTGAAGACCAGATCGGCTACGTCGAGGTGTTCAAGCAGCTGGGCGTCGGTATTGTGCAGATGTGCTACAACACACAAAACCTGGTCGGGACCGGTTGCTACGAGCGCGACGGCGGCCTGTCGGGCTTCGGTCGTGAAATCGTCGCCGAGATGAACCGCGTCGGCGTCATGTGCGACCTGTCCCACGTCGGTTCGAAAACTTCCGAAGAAGTCATCCTCGAATCGAAGAAGCCGGTCTGCTACTCCCATTGCCTGCCGTCGGGTCTGAAAATTCACCCGCGCAACAAATCCGATGAAGAGCTGAAATTCATTGCCGACCATGGCGGTTTCGTCGGCGTGACCATGTTCGCGCCGTTCCTGGCCAAAGGCATCGATTCGACCATCGACGACTACGCCGAAGCCATCGAATACACCATGAACATCGTCGGCGAAGACGCCATCGGCATCGGTACCGACTTCACCCAGGGCCATGGCCAGGACTTCTTCGAATACCTGACCCATGACAAGGGCTACGCCCGCCGTCTGACCAGCTTCGGCAAGATCATCAACCCGCTGGGCATCCGCACCGTCGGCGAGTTCCCGAACCTGACCGAAACCCTGCTCAAGCGCGGCCATTCCGAGCGCGTGGTCCGCAAGATCATGGGCGAGAACTGGGTCAACGTCCTCAAGGACGTCTGGGGCGAGTAAGCCACAGCACCTCTGAATCCTTTCCCCCGGCCGTCCGTGCCGGGGGCAACACCACGAATTTTCTGGAGTTAAGTTTCCATGGCCAAGATCGCCCCGCAATTGCCAATCGAAGTCGACAGCGAGACCGGTGTCTGGACCTCCGACGCCCTGCCGATGCTGTACGTACCGCGTCATTTCTTCGTCAACAACCACATGGGCATCGAAGAAGTGTTGGGCGCTGAAGCCTACGCCGAAATTCTCTACAAGGCCGGCTACAAGTCGGCCTGGCACTGGTGTGAAAAAGAAGCCGAGTGCCACGGCCTGGAAGGCGTCGCGGTGTTCGAGCATTACATGAAACGCCTGTCGCAACGCGGCTGGGGCCTGTTCAAGATCCAGGACATCGACCTCGACAAAGGCACCGCCAGCGTCAAGCTCGAACACTCCGCATTTGTCTACGTGTACGGCAAAGTCGGGCGCAAGGTCGATTATATGTTCACTGGCTGGTTTGCCGGTGCCATGGACCAGATTCTGCAAGCCCGCGGCAGCAAGATCCGCACGGTCGCCGAACAAGTCTACGGTGGCTCCGAAGAAGGCCACGACGACGGTTTGTTCACCGTCAAGCCGTTGTAAGTCGAGGAACCCGCCATGGCTTTCGAAGCAATGTTCCAGCCGATCCAGCTCGGCAAACTGACCATCCGCAACCGTGTGCTCAGCACCGCGCACGCCGAGGTCTACGCGACCGACGGCGGCATGACCACCGATCGGTACGTCAAATATTACGAAGAGAAAGCCAAGGGCGGGATCGGCCTGGCGATTTGCGGCGGTTCCTCCAGCGTGGCCATCGACAGCCCGCAAGGCTGGTGGAAATCGGTCAACCTGGCCGACGACCGGATCATCCCGCACTTCCAGAACCTGGCCGATGCCATGCACAAGCATGGCGCCAAGATCATGATCCAGATTACCCACATGGGGCGTCGTTCCCGCTGGGACGGCGAGCATTGGCCAACCCTGCTGTCGCCGTCGGGCATCCGTGAACCGGTGCACCGCGCGACCTGCAAAACTATCGAGCCGGAAGAAATCTGGCGGGTGATCGGTAACTACGCCAGCGCCGCCGCGCGGGCCAAGGCCGGTGGCCTGGATGGCGTCGAGCTGTCCGCCGTGCACCAGCACATGATCGACCAGTTCTGGAGCCCGCGGGTCAACAAACGTACCGATGAATGGGGCGGCAGTTTCGAGAACCGCATGCGTTTCGGCCTGGAAGTGATCAAGGCTGTGCGGGCTGAAGTCGGTCCGGATTTCTGCGTCGGCATCCGCCTGTGCGGTGACGAATTCCACCCGGACGGCTTGTCCCACGAGGACATGAAGCAGATCGCCAAGTACTACGACGACACCGGCATGATCGACTTCATCGGCGTGGTCGGCTCGGGTTGCGACACCCACAACACCCTGGCCAACGTTATCCCCAACATGAGTTATCCACCGGAGCCGTTCCTGCACTTGGCCGCCGGTATCAAGGAAGTGGTGAAGGCTCCGGTGCTGCACGCGCAGAACATCAAGGACCCGAACCAGGCGACCCGGATTCTGGAGGGCGGCTACGTCGACATGGTCGGCATGACCCGCGCCCACATCGCCGACCCGCACCTGATCGCCAAGATCAAAATGGGCCAGGTCGATCAGATCAAACAATGCGTCGGCGCCAACTATTGCATCGACCGTCAGTACCAAGGGCTGGACGTGTTGTGCATTCAGAATGCCGCGACTTCCCGTGAATACATGGGCGTGCCGCACATCATCGAGAAATCGACCGGTGTGAAGCGCAAAGTCGTGGTGGTCGGTGCCGGTCCCGCCGGGATGGAAGCCGCTCGAGTGTCCGCCGAACGTGGCCACGACGTGACCCTGTTCGAGAAGAAAGAGTTCATTGGCGGCCAGATCACGACCGCCTCGAAAGCCCCGCAACGGGACCAGATTGCCGGCATCACGCGCTGGTTCCAGCTGGAACTGGCGCGTTTGAAAGTCGACCTGCGCCTGGGCGTGGCGGCGGATGCTGCAACCATTCTCGACCTGCGTCCGGACGTGGTGGTGCTCGCCGTCGGCGGCCATCCCTTCCTGGAGCAGAACGAACACTGGGGCGCGGCTGAAGGCCTGGTGGTCAGCAGCTGGGACATCCTCGATGGCAAGGTGGCGCCGGGCAAGAACGTGCTGGTCTACGACACCATTTGCGAGTTCACCGGGATGTCGACCGCCGACTTCCTCGCCGACAAGGGCAGCCAGGTCGAGATCGTCACTGACGACATCAAGCCGGGCGTGGCGATTGGCGGTACATCGTTCCCGACCTACTACCGCAGCATGTACCCCAAAGAAGTGATCATGACCGGGGACATGATGCTGGAGAAGGTCTACCGCGAAGGCGAGAAGCTGATTGCGGTGCTGGAAAACGAATACACCGGCGCCAAAGAGGAGCGGGTGGTGGACCAGGTTGTCGTGGAAAACGGAGTGCGTCCGGATGAAGAAATCTACTACGCCATGAAGGAAGGCTCGCGCAACAAAGGCCAGATGGACATCGAAGCCTTGTTCGCGATCAAGCCGCAACCTTCGCTGAGCCAGGCGGGCGACGGCTACTTGCTGTTCCGCATCGGCGACTGCGTGGCCCAGCGCAACACCCACGCCGCGATCTATGACGCACTGCGGTTGTGCAAGGATTTCTAACGGCTTGTGGATAACCCCTGTAGGAGCGAGCTTGCTCGCGATGGACGTGAACGATGACGCGGGGAGTCTGTTTTAACGCGACGTTCTCAGGTTTTTCGCGAGCAAGCTCGCTCCTACACAGGGGATCGAGCAAGGCATCCAGGTAGTTTGGCCTGCAAGACCCTGCGGTCTTTGGGAGCTTCACCATGTTGAACACCCTTCTTCCAATCCTGTTGTTCGCTGCCCTGGGCCTGGCTGTCCTGGGCGCGTTGCGGCGGGTGGCTATGTGGCGCCGGGGCCGGGCTTCGAAAGTCGACCTGATCGGCGGCCTGTTCGCCATGCCCAAGCGCTACATGGTCGACTTGCACCATGTAGTAGCGCGGGACAAATACATTGCCAACACCCACGTTGCCACGGCTGGCGGCTTTGTGCTGGCGGCGGTACTGGCGATTCTGGTGCACGGTTTCGGCCTGCATAACCGCATACTTGGCTACGCCTTGCTGTTTGCTTCGGTGCTGATGTTCGGCGGCGCGATCTTCGTCTACCTGCGTCGTCGCAATCCCCCTGCACGGTTGTCGAAAGGCCCGTGGATGCGCCTGCCGAAAAGCCTGATGGCGTTCTCGGTCAGCTTTTTCCTGGTGACCTTGCCGGTGGCGGGGATTCTTCCAGTGGACTTCGGTGGCTGGTTGCTGGCTGCGTTGCTGGCGCTGGGCGTGCTCTGGGGCGTGTCGGAAATGTTCTTCGGCATGACCTGGGGCGGCCCAATGAAGCACGCCTTCGCCGGTGCCCTGCATCTGGCCTGGCACCGTCGCGCCGAACGCTTTGGTGGCGGCCGTTCCACCGGTTTGAAACCGCTGGACCTGAACGATCCGACCGCGCCGCTGGGCGTGGAAAAACCCAAGGATTTCACCTGGAACCAACTGCTCGGCTTCGACGCCTGCGTGCAATGCGGTAAGTGCGAAGCCGCGTGCCCGGCATTCGCCGCCGGCCAGCCGCTGAACCCGAAAAAACTGATCCAGGACATGGTGGTCGGCCTCGCCGGGGGCACTGATGCCAAGTTCGCAGGCAGCCCCTATCCATCTCTGGACGGCGGGGGCAAACCAATCGGCGAGCACGCCGGCAACCCCCATCAACCGATCGTCAACGGTCTGGTGGACGCCGAAACCCTATGGTCCTGCACCACCTGCCGCGCCTGCGTCGAGGAATGCCCGATGATGATCGAGCACGTCGATGCCATCGTCGACATGCGTCGCCACCTGACCCTGGAAAAAGGCGCGACGCCAAACAAAGGCGCCGAAGTCCTGGAAAACCTGATCGCCACCGACAACCCGGGCGGCTTCGCCCCGGGTGGGCGGATGAACTGGGCGGCGGATTTGAACCTGAACCTGCTCAGCGAAAAGAAATCCACCGACGTCTTGTTCTGGGTCGGCGACGGTGCTTTCGACATGCGCAACCAGCGCACCTTGCGCGCCTTCGTCAAAGTGCTGAAAGCGGCCAAGGTCGACTTCGCGGTGCTGGGGCTCGAGGAGCGCGACAGCGGTGACGTGGCCCGGCGTCTCGGCGACGAAGCGACCTTCCAGCTGTTGGCCAAGCGCAACATCCAGACCCTGGCCAAGTACAGTTTCAACCGCATCGTCACCTGCGACCCGCACAGCTTCCACGTGCTGAAAAACGAGTACGGCGCCTTCGATGGCAACTACCTCGTGCAGCACCACAGCACTTTCATGGCGGAAGTCATTGGTGCTGGCGCCCTGAACCTCGGCCAGCACAAAGGCAGCAGCGTGACCTATCACGACCCGTGTTACCTCGGCCGCTACAACGGCGAATACGAGGCACCACGCGAAGTGCTGCGCGCCCTCGGGATTGAAGTGAAAGAGATGCAACGCTCCGGTTTCCGTTCGCGCTGCTGCGGCGGCGGTGGTGGTGCGCCGATTACCGACATTCCGGGCAAGCAACGGATCCCCGACATGCGCATGGAAGACATCCGCGAAACCGGCGCCGAACTGGTGGCTGTGGGTTGTCCACAATGCACTGCGATGCTCGAAGGCGTGGTCGAACCGCGGCCGCTGATCAAGGACATCGCCGAACTGGTGGCCGATGCCTTGCTCGAAGACGCTGCCCCGAGCAAGCCCAATGCACCGGCCAAACGTGAAGAACCAGCGGAGGCCCACTGATGAGCGACATTATCCGCCGCGATCCGCGCGCCGAATGGATCGCCCGCAACCGTCTGCATCCGCTGCACGCGGCGATGCAACCGGCGCAACACAGCTGGATGGGACCTAACGGCATCATCCGCAAGAATCCCCATGGCATCGGTTTTATCGGTCCCAACGGCATCAAACGCATCGACCGCAGCGGCGCACAACAGGGCGGGGCGACGAAACGCTCGGCCGCGGTTGAAGTGCAACTGCCGCTGCATCAAGTGCCACAGCCTGCGTTTTACATCAGCGTGGTGCCGGACATGGTCGGTGGCCGCTTGAGCAGCCACGACCGCGACCTGCTCGGCCTGGCGCATCAGTTGGCCGGCAAGGACGGTGCGGTATTGGCCGTGGTCTTCGGCGAACACAAAGAAAACGCCTTTGCCACTGCGGGTGTCGATCGCTTGCTGGTGCTGGAGGGTGAAGCGTTCAGCGGTTATGCACCGGAACAACGCGTCCAGGGATTGAGGGCTGTGGATAACCAGTTCAGTCCGCGTCACTGGTTGCTGCCGGACAGCCGCAGCGGTGGTGGTGAACTCGGCCGGCGCTTCGCCGCGGCGTTAGGCGAACGTCCGGCCACGCGGGTCTGGCAGGTCAAGGATCAGGAATGCATCGGCCGCGCCGGTGCTGGCCTGCAAGACCTTGCGCGCCCGATCGCCCGCTTGATTCTGGCCGCTGTCGAATGCGCCGAGCCGGTTAGCGAAACCCGCCATGAGGCATTGCCGGTGGAGTTATCCACAACGGTGGCTCGCAGTCTGTCGCGCATTGAAGATCTGGGTGCGGTGGCAGTCGATCCGGCAGCGATTCCAATGGCCGAAGCCGAATTCATCTTCTCTGGCGGCAACGGGGTCAAGGACTGGGGACTTTTCCACAGGACAGCCGAAGCCCTCGGCGCGACCGAAGGCGCGTCCCGCGTGGCGGTGGACGACGGGTTCATGGCGCGTGATCGTCAGGTCGGCGCGTCCGGCACCTGGGTTACCGCGCGGGTCTACGTGGCGGTGGGGATTTCCGGGGCGATCCAGCACCTGCAAGGCATTGGTGCCTGCGACAAGGTGGTGGCGATCAACCTCGACCCTGGCTGCGACATGATTAAACGGGCCGACCTGTCGGTGATCGGCGAGAGCGCCGAAATTCTTCAAGCCTTGATCGCGGCGGTAGAGGCTTACCGCAACGAAGCCAAGCGCGATGCGGCTTAAGGAAAGGAAAGGGTTATGAGCACGAAAATCATCAGCCTGGTGTCCATCGGCGCCCACCCGACCTCCGGCCGGCCACGTCGCGCGGAACAGGATGCACGGGCGGTGGAACTGGGTCTGCAACTGGCTGGGGATAACCTGCAAGTGCTGCATGCCGGCGACGTCGCGGAACCGGCGCTGCGCGCCTATCTGGGCATGGGTCTGGAACAGCTGCATGTGCTGGAGCAACCGGCCGGCGCCGATGCACTGCCCGCATTGACCGCGTATTTGCGTGACGCTGGGGCTCAGGTCGTACTGACCGGCAGCCAGGCGGAAACCGGCGAAGGCTCTGGCATGTTGCCGTTCCTGCTGGCGGAAAGCCTTGGCTGGCCGTTGGTAGTGGGGCTGGCCCAGGTTGAATCCATCGACGGCAGTTCGGCATTGGTGCTGCAAGCCTTGCCACGGGGTCAGCGTCGTCGGTTGAAAGTACGTTTGCCATTTCTCGCGACTGTGGATAACGCCGCGCCGAAGCCTCGGCAGAGCGCTTATGGCCCGGCCCGGCGTGGTGTGTTGCAGGCTGACGAAGTAGAAGTGATCGACGATGAACTGCTGGCCGTCGCGACGCTGCAATCGGCCAAGCCACGGCCTAAACGCTTGAAGGTGATCAAGGCCAAGAGCGGTGCGGACCGGATGAAAGCGGCCACGGCCAAGGCCAGTGGCGGCGGTGGGCAGGTGCTGAAAGGGCTGAGTCCCGAGGCGGGGGCTGAGGCGATTCTCAAGCTGCTGATCGAAGAAGGCGTGGTCCGCTAACCGAAAATCGGCACAGAACTAATGTGGGCGCGAGCCTGCTCGCGAAAGCGGTGGGTCAGACAACATCCCCGGCGGCTGAACGACCGCTTTCGCGAGCAGGTTCGCTCCCACAGGATGTTCGTGTCACCAACATTTATGGGGAAACAATGGCAGTTGAATTTCGTTCGGCCGTGCGTGCGGATGCGCGTGAGATTGCTCGTTTGTTTCAGATCACATCAGAGGGCGCCGCGGATTACATCTGGAGCCAGTTGGCAGAGCCCGGTCAGGATCTGCTGGACGTCGGCACCCTTCGATATGCCCGTGACGACGTGGTCTTCTCCTGGCAGAACTGCCTGATCGCAGAGTCGGACGGCCGGGTCATCGGCATGATGCACAGCTACGTGATGCGTCATGATCCGCTGGCACCGCCCGTGACCGACCCGGTGCTGGCGCCGTATGCGACGATGGAAATCCCCGACACTCTCTATATTTCCAGCCTGGCGCTGCATGAGGGCTGGCGAAACCAGGGCCTGGGCAAGCAATTCCTCGCCTACGCCTACGATCGGGCCAACCAACTTGGGCTCAACGGCTTGAGCCTGATCGACTACGCCGCGAACACCGGCGCGCGTCGGTTTTACGAGCGCCACGGCTTCCGTATCGTCGACACCTGCCAGATCACACCTCACCCGATGATTCGGGTCACGGGTGAAGCCTATTTGATGTATCGACCATAAGGCATCATCCACAAACCCTGCAGGAGCGAGGCTTGCCCGCGAAGGCGGACTGACATTTAACATTGATGCCGGCTCATCCATCGCCTTCGCGGGCAAGCCTCGCTCCTGCAGGGATTTTGGATTTACCCACAATCCCTGTTAGCGCTTCTGTGGATAACATGTTCGCCCCTCGCTACACCCCATACAAAACAGGCCCTGCAACCCTTTGTACAAAAAACAACCAACCTAACTCACAGTTTTTCCGGGCTTTTTTCAGAGGATAAGTTAGCTCGCGGGCCAATACTTGCCCCCATTCTCTGTTGGCGCTTCTGTGGATAAGATGTTCGCTGTCCGCTGTAGGCCATATAAACCGGGCCTTTCATGCGTCTGATTAAAAAACAACCAAATCGCCGGTTTAACCTCACAAACCTCTCGCAAACCCAGATATAACGCGGCTTTCCGTGGTTTTCCACAGATCAGCCAAAGTTGCCCCCAAAGTCTGTTGGCGCTTCTGTGGATAAG
>DQGF01000607.1:0-1225 GCA_003525045.1 Pseudomonas sp.
GCGCTGCAAGGCCTGGCGAAAATGAAAGCGCTGATGGAAATGGGCTTTCAGCAAGGCGTACTTGCACCCCAGGAACGTCCTGACGTGGCAGCCCTGCGTCGCTTGGGTTTCAGCGGCACCGACGCCCAAGTGATCGAGCAAGCCGCCAAAGACGCCATGCCGTTGCTGGTTGCCAGTTGCTCGGCGTCGAGCATGTGGGTGGCCAACGCCGCCACCGTCAGCCCGAGCGCCGACACCGCGGATGGTCGCGTGCATTTCACCGCCGCCAACCTCAACTGCAAATATCACCGCAGCATCGAGCACCCGACTACCAGCCGCGTGCTGGGGGCGATGTTCGCTGACCAACAGCACTTCGCTCACCACGCCGCCTTGCCGGCCGTGGCGCAGTTTGGTGATGAAGGCGCCGCCAACCACACCCGTTTCTGCCGTGAATACGGCGAAGCCGGCGTCGAGTTTTTCGTGTTCGGTCGCAGTGCGTTCGATACCCGTTACCCGGCTCCGCAGAAATACCCGGCGCGCCAGACCCTCGAAGCCTCCCAGGCAGTGGCCCGCCTGCACGGTTTGAGCGAAGAAGGCGTGGTATACGCCCAGCAAAATCCTTCGGTCATCGATCAGGGTGTGTTCCACAACGACGTGATCGCGGTGGGTAATGGCGAGGTGCTGTTCTATCACGAGGACGCGTTCCTCGACACCGAGCAGATGCTGGCTGAGCTGCAGGGCAAACTCGCCAGAGTCGGTGGGAAATTTCAGTCGATCTGCGTACCGCGTTCCGCGGTCACCGTGGAAGACGCGGTTCGCTCCTACTTGTTCAATAGCCAGCTGCTGACGCGTCCTGACGGCTCCATGCTGTTGATCGTGCCGGAAGAGTGCCGTGGCAACGAGCGTGTCTGGCAGTACCTGCAGGGATTGACCAGCTCCGGCGGGCTGATCCGCGAAGTGAAGGTTTTCGATCTGAAGCAGAGCATGCAGAACGGCGGTGGCCCTGCTTGCCTCAGGTTGCGCGTGGCCCTCAACGAAACCGAACTGGCGGCCGTCAACCAAGGCGTTATCATGACGGCACCGTTGTACGGCACGCTGACCGAATGGGTCGACAAGCACTACCGCGACCGCATGACCGAAAACGATCTTGCGGACCCGCAATTGCTGCTTGAGTGCCGGACGGCACTGGATGAACTGACGCAAATCCTTAAACTGGGCGCGGTTTATCCATTCCAGATCAATTGAA
>DQGF01000607.1:1573-2929 GCA_003525045.1 Pseudomonas sp.
AGAGCGTAAAAAACATGAGCGATACCCTGCAGCTGATCCTTGAAGACACCGACGGCACGCAACTGGAAACGTCCTGCACCCGCGTCGCGGTCATGTGGCAAGGCAAAGAGCTGTGGATCCAGCAGGATGGCCGCGGCCAGCTGCTGATCGGCGTGGACGTCGAAGAAGGTGACGCTGAATACGCAAACCTGCTGCTGCGCCCATTGGCCACTAATCTGGTAAGTCTGCAACTGGAAATGGAACCGGCCGAAGTCGGTGACGAAGACCACGTTCACGGCCCGGATTGCGCCCACGACCACTAAGGAAACCGCTTATGCTCGCCCTCGGCAAACTGCTTGAACTGACCCTCGCCGGCCGCGAACCGGCGGAGAAGACTCAACTGACTGTCGAAGGCGTGCGGATGCGCTGGTTGAGCGAGGGTGCGCTGGAAGTCCGGCCACCTGAAGCGCGCGACAATGGCCTGGACCTGCTGCTGTCAGCCGGCATCCATGGCAACGAGACAGCGCCGATCGAGTTGCTCGACCGCCTGTTGCATGACATCGCCCGCGGTGATGTTAAACCGCGCGCACGCATTCTGTTCCTGTTCGGCAACCCCGAGGCGATTCGCAAGGGCGAGCGTTTTATCGAGCAGGACATCAATCGGCTGTTCAACGGCCGTCATGAACAAAGCAGCGGCTCCGAAGCCCTGCGTGCTTGTGAGCTGGAGCGGCTGGCGGCAAGTTTCTTCAGCCTGCCGGATCGCAACCGCCTGCACTACGACCTGCACACGGCGATTCGTGGCTCGAAAATCGAGCAGTTCGCGCTGTATCCCTGGAAAGAAGGCCGTCAGCATTCACGTCAGGAACTGGCTCGCCTGCGCGCCGCCGGCATGGAAGCGGTGCTGCTGCAGAATAAGCCGTCCATCGTTTTCAGCTCCTACACCTACGACAAACTCGGTGCGGAGTCTTTCACCCTTGAGTTGGGCAAGGCGCGGCCATTCGGGCAGAACGACGGCGTCAATGTCGACTTGTTGGAAACCCGTCTCAAACAGATCATCGAAGGTAACGAACCGCAGCTGACCGAAGCGGCGCTGGACGGTTTGCAGTTATTCAGCGTGGCGCGGGAAATCATCAAGCATAGCGACAGCTTCCGCCTGAACCTGCCGGCGGACATCGAAAACTTTTCGCAGTTGGAGGTGGGTTATCTGCTGGCCGAAGACATCGCCCAGACGCGCTGGATCATCGAGGAGGAGGGCGCCCGGATCATCTTCCCGAACCCCAAGGTCAAGAATGGCCTGCGTGCCGGCATCCTGATCGTGCCGACCACCGACGAAAACCTGGCATAACTCACGCCACTGACCCCTGTAGGAGCGAGGCT
>DQGF01000607.1:3240-7740 GCA_003525045.1 Pseudomonas sp.
AGGCTTGCCCGCGAAAGCGATTTAACATTCAACATCATCATTGAATTTGGAATCGCCTTCGCGGGCAAGCCTCGTTCCTACAGGGACGGGGTTGTATTTTAAACGGCTACCGCGCGGTGTTCGCTGCGACGCAACGCACGCATCTTGTGCAACGTATCCGCACACGTCTTCGCCGCTTCCTGACCCTTATGCACGAAATGCTCAAAGAAGAACTTCTGATGTTCTTCGCCAGCATGAAAGTGGTGCGGAGTCAGGACCACCGAGAACACCGGCACTTCGGTTTCCAGTTGAACCTGCATCAGACCGCTGATCACCGACTGGGCGACGAATTCGTGGCGATAGATCCCGCCATCGACCACCAGCCCAGCAGCGACGATGCCGGCATAACGGCCGGACTTGGCCAGCAGCTTGGCGTGCAGCGGGATTTCAAAAGCACCGCCGACTTCGAAGAAATCGATCTCCGATTCCTGGTAACCCTGAGCAATCATCTCGGCGACGAAGCCCTTACGGCTCTGATCGACGATATCCTTGTGCCAGCAGGCCTGAATGAACGCTACGCGCTCGCCCTGATGGTTTTTACTTTTGCTATCGATTGCGGTGGGTTGCATGTTCTGACTCCTGTTTGTGTAAAAAACAGGGCTTATGAATCGAATGGGATTTAAGGGTACGCACGCTCGCATGAATGCCTGCGGACGGCCCTTTGGCGCCAATCCCGTTCTCTCTTCATCCGGACTATGACCGTCGGCCCCGGGATCACACCGGGTCTGCTGACCTTGCCGTCATTCACAGCCATTGCTGTACCTGTCGCCAAGCGCTCGCGGGCTATGCGCATTGCGCGCAATTACCGCCGGTGGGGAGTTGCACCCCGCCCTGAGAACGTTTTGCCGCCAGATTGTTTGGCGGCGCAGCTTTTTTAACACATATTTCTCACCTGTGCATTGCTGCTATCTGATGATTGCTATCGACTTATTTGTTGGCTCAAGCAGCCTTTTCCTACGAAAGGGTTGATTATTCATCGGTATAACCGCAGTAATTCCTGACTGAAAGGGATTTCCCCTGCTTACCGAGGCCAGATTCATGAGCGTTATCGATCTTCGCAGCGACACCGTCACCCAACCGACCGCCGGGATGCTCCACGCGATGGCCACAACGGCCACCGGTGACGACGTTTATGGCGAAGATCCGACGGTCAATCGTCTGGAAGCCGAGTTGGCAAAACGGCTGGGTTTTGCTGCCGCGCTGTTCGTGCCGACGGGCACCATGAGTAACCTGCTCGGCCTGATGGCGCACTGCGAGCGCGGTGACGAGTACATTGTCGGCCAACAGGCGCACACCTATAAGTACGAAGGCGGCGGGGCGGCGGTGCTGGGTTCGATCCAGCCGCAGCCACTGGAAGTGCAGGCCGATGGTTCGCTGGATCTGTCCCAGGCGGCTGTCGCGATCAAACCGGACGACTTCCATTTCGCCCGCACCCGTCTGCTGGCGCTGGAAAACACCATGCAAGGCAAGGTGTTGCCGCTGGAGTATTTAGCCCGGGCTCGAAGCTTTACGCGTGAACACGGCCTGGCCTTGCACCTGGACGGCGCGCGGCTGTACAACGCAGCGGTCAAGCTGGGTGTCGATGCCCGGGAAATCACTCAGCATTTCGATTCTGTTTCGGTCTGTTTGTCCAAAGGACTGGGCGCACCGGTCGGTTCGGTGCTCTGTGGTACGGTGGAGTTGATCGCCAAGGCGCGCCGCCTGCGCAAGATGGTCGGTGGTGGCATGCGTCAGGCCGGGATCCTGGCGGCGGCAGGGTTGTATGCGCTTGATCACAACGTTCAGCGATTGGCCGACGATCACGCCAATGCGCGCACTCTGGCTGACGGCCTGCGAGTTGCCGGTTATGAAGTCGAGCCGGTGCAGACCAACATGGTTTACGTGCACATGGGCGACAAGGCCGAGGCGGTCAAAACCTTCGCCGCCGAACGCGGGATCAAGCTGAGTGCCGCCGCACGTTTGAGAATGGTCACGCACATGGATGTCAGCCGCGTCCAGATCGGACAGGTCGTCGCGGCATTCGTCGAGTTTTCGCGCAACTGACAGCGTTAGCGGTCCAATTGACCGTTTCTATCGTATAAACACGCTGTACCCCGCGCGCAGGGCCGATATAATGCGGCCCTTTGCCGTCGCTTCGTCTGTTGACGTTTCGCACAGGCCTTTGGCCGCAGCCTCCGTGGAAGAACCTATGAAAAGCGCAGAAATCCGTGAAGCCTTCCTTCGCTTCTTCGAAGAGCAAGGCCACACCCGTGTAGCCTCCAGCTCTTTGATTCCGGGCAACGACCCAACCCTGCTGTTCACTAACGCGGGGATGAACCAGTTCAAGGACTGCTTCCTGGGCCAGGAAAAGCGCGCGTACACCCGCGCCGTCAGCAGCCAGAAATGCGTGCGCGCTGGCGGCAAGCACAACGACCTGGAAAACGTAGGCTATACCGCCCGTCACCACACCTTCTTCGAAATGCTGGGTAACTTCAGCTTTGGTGATTACTTCAAGCGCGACGCGATCACCTACGCCTGGAACTTCCTGACGTCCGAGAAGTGGCTGAACCTGCCGCAAGAAAAGCTCTGGGTCACCGTCTACGCCAGCGATGACGAGGCCTACGACATCTGGACCAAGGACATCGGCGTACCGGCCGAGCGCATGGTTCGCATCGGCGACAACAAAGGCGCGCCGTATGCGTCCGACAACTTCTGGACCATGGGCGATACCGGCCCGTGCGGTCCTTGCACCGAGATTTTCTACGATCACGGCGCCGACATCTGGGGCGGCCCGCCGGGCTCGCCGGAAGAAGACGGCGACCGTTACATCGAAATCTGGAACAACGTGTTCATGCAGTTCAACCGCACCGCCGATGGCGTGTTGCACCCGCTGCCAGCACCGTCGGTCGACACCGGCATGGGCCTAGAGCGGATCAGTGCCGTGCTGCAGCACGTTCACTCGAACTATGAAATCGACCTGTTCCAGAGCCTGCTGAGCGCATCGGCCAAGGCCATCGGTTGCACCAACGACGCTCAGGCTTCCCTGAAAGTCGTGGCGGACCACATTCGTTCCTGCGGCTTCCTGATTGCCGACGGCGTGCTGCCATCCAACGAAGGCCGCGGCTACGTGCTGCGCCGGATCATTCGTCGCGCCTGCCGTCACGGCAACAAACTGGGGGCCAAGGGCAGCTTCTTCTACCAGATCGTTGCAGCCCTGGTCGCCGAGATGGGCGAAGCCTTCCCGGAGCTGAAATCCCAGCAGGCGCACATCGAGCGCGTCCTCAAGGCCGAAGAAGAGCAGTTCGCCAAGACCCTGGAGCAGGGCCTGAAAATCCTCGAGCAGGACCTGGCTGAACTCAAAGGCGACGTGGTGCCGGGCGATGTCGTGTTCAAGCTCTACGACACGTACGGCTTCCCGATGGACCTGACCGGCGACATCGCTCGCGAGCGCAGCCTGACCATCGACGAAGAAGGCTTCGAGCGCGAAATGGAAGCCCAGCGCGTCCGTGCCCGTTCCGCCAGCTCCTTCGGTATGGACTACAACAGCCTGGTCAAGGTTGATGTAGCCACCGAATTCACCGGCTATGAAGCGACTAAAGGTTCGGCGAAAGTCGTTGGCCTCTATAAAGATGGCCAGTCGGTCGACGTGCTCAGTGAAGGCGAAGAAGGTGTGGTCGTACTGAACCAGACGCCGTTCTACGCTGAATCCGGCGGTCAGATTGGCGACTGCGGTTTCCTTCAGGTCGGCAACGCGCGCTTTGACGTACGCGACACCACCAAAACCGGTGGCGCCTTCTTGCATCACGGCGTGCAGGCATCGGGCAGCCTGACCATCGGCGCGCCGGTAGAAACTCATGTGGATGCCGAGGTGCGTCACGCCACCTCGCTGAACCATTCGGCGACGCACTTGCTGCACGCCGCATTGCGCCAAGTGCTGGGCGATCATGTTCAGCAGAAAGGCTCGTTGGTCGACAGTCAGCGACTGCGCTTTGACTTCAGCCACTTCGAAGCCATCAAACCTGAGCAGCTGAAGGCGCTGGAAGACATCGTCAACGCCGAGATTCGCAAAAACTCCGCGGTTGAAACCGAAGAAACCGACATCGAAACCGCCAAGCAGAAAGGCGCGATGGCACTGTTCGGCGAGAAGTACGGCGACAACGTGCGCGTACTGAGCATGGGCGGCAATTTCTCCGTCGAACTGTGCGGCGGTATCCACGCTAACCGTACCGGCGACATCGGCCTGCTGAAAATCATCAGCGAAGGCGGTGTGGCCTCCGGGGTGCGTCGTATCGAAGCGATCACGGGTGCCGCGGCATTGGCCTACTTGAACGCTGCCGAAGAACAACTCAAGGAAGCGGCCAACCTGGTCAAGGGCAGCCGCGACAACCTGATCGACAAGCTGTCGGCTGTGCTGGAGCGCAACCGTCTGCTGGAGAAGCAACTCGAGCAGTTGCAGGCCAAGGCTGCCAGCGCGGCGGGCGG
>DQGF01000607.1:8051-8312 GCA_003525045.1 Pseudomonas sp.
GCCGCGCTGGACGTCAACGGTGTGAAAGTGCTGGCCGTGCGTCTGGACGGTCAGGATGGCAAGGCGCTGCTGGCGCTGGTCGATCAACTGAAAAACAAACTCGGCCGCGCAGTGATCCTGCTCGGCAGTGTCCATGAGGAAAAGGTCGTGCTGGTTGCAGGCGTGACCAAAGACCTGACTGGCCAACTCAAAGCCGGTGATTTGATGAAGCAAGCCGCTGCGGCAGTGGGCGGGAAGGGCGGTGGTCGTCCAGACATGGCG
>DQGF01000440.1:0-222 GCA_003525045.1 Pseudomonas sp.
ACCAGCTCGGTCTGGCGCCGCACACCGGTCTTGGAGAAGATTGAGCGCAAGTGCGCCCGCGCAGTGTTACGCCGGATATTCAAGACCTCGGCAGCTTCTTCCAGGGACAAGCCGTTCGCCAGTTCCATGGCCAGGGCGGTTTCCGCTTTGGTCAGGTTGAACAGCTGCTTGGTCACCACTTCACTGGCCAAGGATTTGCTCGACGCGTCGCGGATGTACACC
>DQGF01000440.1:511-5276 GCA_003525045.1 Pseudomonas sp.
GCGGATGTACACCAGCGCCGCCGGCTGCCCCTTCTCCTCAGCCCAGTCCAGGGACGGGATCGATTCCACCACTACACCAAGGTTGACCAGCCCGGAGGGCCGCGTCACCGACATGGCCTCGGCGCTTTTCGGGGTATCCGGGGCGAAGGCGGCGCGAATCAAGCGTTGCAGCTCACGGTTGTCGCTGGGATACGTCGCCTCCAGCCGTCCGCCCACCAGTTTCAAGCCGTCGGAACGGGCGAGAATTTCCTGGGCCACCGGGTTGACCCGCAACACGCTGCCGCTCTCATCGAGCACCAGGGTGGCCACCGACAAGCGGCTGATGGCTTGCGAATACAACTCGCTCAGCGACTCGCTGCGGTCCAGCAAATTGTGCAACTGCAAGGCCCGCCGCAGGTGCGGCAGGAACATGGCGCAAAGCGCCCGATCGTTAGCGGAAAAGTGGGGGGAGCGTTTGGGGCGCGTGATACGAAAGCGCAGCTTGCCATCGTCCGGAGTGGAAATGTCGGCACCCATCACGTGGTACACATCGTTGGGACCGCAGAACGCTTTGAAGTAGGCGCTGCGCTCCCATTCCGAGGAACTCATGACGTCGTCGACGGTGAACACTCGATCCAGCGGCTGATTGGCGAAGGGCGTGTTGGTCTGCGGGTAGGTTATATAATTGACATCTCCGGCGCCTTCGATATCGCCGACGATGATCATCACGCCCATGTCGGGTTGGTCCGGCACCCGCAAAATCAGGGTGACGTAGTTGGCATCGTAGACTTTGAGGAAGCTTTTGAGGGCAACGGCCATCAGCTTCGGATCGAGGGCACCTTCGTAGACTTCGCCCACCAACTGACTGAAGCGCGTCAGATCCAGGCCAAGGCTCGCCAGGGCATCAGGGGTCAAGACAACATCTTGCATAGTCTTCTCCTCGCTCGGGTAAGGACGGTGCCCTCCCCTTGTTATTTTTATAATTTCGGCCAGGGAGAACTTAACTTCTCCCTCTTGACTGCAAACTGCATGAAGGGGCCTTGCTACAGGCCCGCGGATCAGTTTCCCTATCACCTGTGTACTCCACAATAGGCTCGACAGGTTTATTTTTTCTATCGGGAATCACGCGCAGCCGGGCTGTTTTTCAACCGGAACTGACCTTGTGCTGTTGCAGGCTGACGTACCCGCTCGGTAACCAGCGGTTGCCCACGATTGAACCAGGCCGCCAGCGCCGGCAAGAGGAAAATCGCCCCCAGCACGTTGACCAGGAACATGAACGACAGCAGCACGCCCATGTCCGCCTGGAACTTCAGCGGTGCGAAGGCCCAGGTGCAGACGCCAATGGACATCGTCACAGCCGTAAACACCGCAGCCGTGCCGCGTTGGCACATGGCCTCGTAAAAGGCTTCGCGCAGGTTGGCACCCCGAAGCATTTCGTGCTGGATGCGCTCGTACAGATAGATGCCATAGTCGACTCCCACGCCTACCCCCAGCGCCATTACCGGCAAGGTGGCGACTTTCAGGCCGATCCCGAGCAGGGTCATCAGTGCGTTGCACAGGATCGCGACAATCGCCAACGGCACCAGAATGCACAGCACCGCGCGGATCGACTGGAAGGTCAACCAGCAAAACAATGCCACCGAACCGAACAGCGCCCCCAACATGATGATTTCAGCGCGCTTGACCGCCTCGTTGGAGGCCGCCATCACCCCGACGTTGCCACCGGCCAGGAGGAATTCGACTTGCGGCGAGCTGACCTCGGCAATGATCCGCCTGGCTTCAGTGATCGCATGGCTGACGGTGCTGCCTTCGTGGTCGGCAAGGAACACCAGGATCTGCATCTGCTGGCAGCCGTCGGTGACCAGTCCGTCATCCGGCATATAGGCCCGCGCGCCCTGGCTCAGGCCACGGGGCGAACCTGGAATCGCCGCCCAGCGCGGATTGCCTTCGTTGTTGCCGGCGATCACCCGCTTGCCCATGTCCGCCACGCTCTGGATCGACTGCACGCCTGAGACGGTGCGCATGCGGAAATCGAAGGCTTCTACCGCACGCATCACGGTGGGCGACAGGCAGCCTTCGTCGACGCCCTTGACCTGGACGAACACCGACATCACGTCGAGCCCGATGGAGTAGCTGTTGATGATCTTGCCGTTGTCCTGGTTGTAGCGCGAATCGGCCCGCAGCTCCGGCGCGCCCGCGCCGATATCGCCCACCGCCAGGTCGCGAGCTTTGTAGGCCCCGGCCAACAGCAGCAACAGGCTAATGGCAAACACCCCGAGGGCTGGCCCTGGTTCGGCCAGTGCCGACAGGCGCCACCACAGGCGATGCTTGCCCGCCGACCGGGTGTTCGCCCGGCGCAACAGCGCAGGTTCCAGGCGCAGGTAGGAAATGATAATCGGCAGCATCAGTTTGTTGGTGATGATCATCAGCATCACGCCGATGCAGGCAGTCACCCCCAGTTCGTGGACGATGGGGATGTCAATCAGCATGATCACCGCGAACCCCAGGGCGTTCATCAGCAAAGCCAGGGAACCGGGAATGAAAATCTTGCAGAACGCCGAGCGCGCCGCATCCCTGGAGCTGCTACCGCTCAGTACGTCCTGCTTCCAGGCGTTGGTCATTTGTACCGCATGGGACACGCCGATGGAGAAGATCAGGAACGGCACCAGGATCGACATCGGATCAATGCCCAACCCCAGCAGCGGCAACAGGCCCAGCAGCCAGACTACCGGCAGCAACGCTACCACCAGCGCCACCACGGTCAGGCGCAGGGAGCGCGAATACAGCCACAGCAGCAACCCGGTGATCACGAAGGCCACGACAAAAAAGCCGATCACTGTGTTCAGCCCTTCGACCACATCGCCCACCAGTTTGGCGAAGCCGACAATATTGACCTCGATCTCGGGGCTGTTGTACTTGGCGCGGATGTCTTCCAGGCGTTTTGCGATGTCGACATAGGACACCGGTTGACCGGTCTTGGGGTCGGTGTCCTGCAGGTCGGCGCGGACCATGGCCGACTTCAGGTCATTGGCCACCAACCGGCCGACCTGTCCGGAGGCCGCGGTGTTGCTACGTACTTGCGCCAAGTCTTCGGGGGTGCCGCTAAAACGCGGCGGCACCACCACGTCGCCAAAAAAACCTTCCTCGGTAATTTCGATGTAGCGCACGTTAGCGGTAAACAGCGACGTCACGCTGGGGCGGCTGACCCCGGATATGAAAAACACGTCGTCGGTGACTTTGCGCAGGGTGTCGAGGTATTCGGCGTTATAGATGTCACCCTCGCCTTTCCAGCGCACGCTGACCAGGAAGCGGTTAGCGCCGGTGAAGTAGCGGCTGAACTTGAGAAAGTTGATCATGTATTCATGACGCACCGGGATCTGTTTGTTGAACCCCGGATCCAGTTGCGTGTGGGTGGCGCTGTAGCCCAGGCCCAGCGTCACCAGGACGAACAGCAACAGTAGTCCTTTGCGCCAGGCCATCAGGTGGTCCGCACACGTTTCGACGCAGCGCGTCACCCAGTGTTTTCCTTGATTCATTGCCTGCCTCTCATTTACTGGGTGGCCTGTGTGGCCACTAGGGCAGCGACGCTGCCACCTGAACCCTGCAATACCCCGCGCTCGCCACCCACCAGCAGGCGCGAGCCAACCATCGTCGCCGAGGTCAACGTACCGAGCCCGGCCAGGCGCCCGACACCGACCAGCGCACCCTGTGCATCCAGGCGCACAACTGAGCTGCCTGCGCCGACGATCACCAGTCCCGAGTGATCGGGCAGCAACACATGGCCGTACAGCGGCAATTGGTTACCGACGTTGATTTGGGTCCAACTGTTGCCGAAGTCGTGGGTGACGAACACATGCCCGCGCATGCCGTAGGTCACCCAGATGTCCGCGTTCAGGCGCACGATGCCGAACAGCGAGCCGCTATAGAACGCCGGCAAGGTCTGCCAGTGCCCGGCATCGGCCGTGCGTAGCACCAGGCCCTGCTCGCCCACCAACATGCGCCGGCCATCATCGCCACCGGCCATGCTGTTCAGGTGCGCGTTGTCGATGTCCAGAGTCTGCGGAGTCCAGGTCTGCCCGGCGTCAACCGATTGATAGAATTTGCCGAAGCTTCCGAATGCCATGACGCTGTCGCCACCGCCGGTCCAGATGCCCAGCAGCGGCTCGCCCAGATCGGCGTCGTAGCGTATTTCCTGCCAACTGCTGCCGGCGTCCATGGAACGCAGGATCCAGCCGTCATGCCCGACGGCCAGCAAACGCTTGTTGTCCAGCGCCACCACGGCAGTCAGGGTGGCATTGCGCTGCGTGGCGACGCTGGCTGGCTGCCAGCTGACGCCCTGATCATCACTGAGCAGAATGCTGCCGCGCTCGCCCACGGCTACCACGCGCGCGCCCAGATTGAGCAGGCCGTTGATCTGCACCCGGTCCGGGCGTGTGGCCAACCGTTCTTCTTGCGGTGGAGTTTTGGGAGAAAAGGTGTAGCCAATGGTCAAGGCGACCACCAGGCAGACCAGGTAGCCGATCACAGAGCGCATGAGGGACGCTCCTGTTCTGGGCACGCGGGCATGGGGCAAATCATAGGGCCAATCCTCTTGTTCTTGTCAGGCGCCAAGGCATGCGAGGCAATCGAATTGGGCGTTGCCTCTGAGGGAATAGTCGGCGCAAGAACCGGGTGGCACATCGTCCAAATGGCTTATGCAATGGCGTAAATGGCGTAGGAGCGAGGCTTGCCCGCGAACCGGACGCCGCGGTGTATCTGTACCGCCGCGTTATCGTTCTTCGCCGTG
>DQGF01000047.1:0-3517 GCA_003525045.1 Pseudomonas sp.
GGCTCGCTCCCACATTTGATTTCGGTTGCCCGGGTTAGAGCGGTGGGGTTTCCTGATTCGGCTTGGTCTTGTCGACCCCCGGCACATGCAGGTTGCCCTCGGCGACCTGATTGCCTTCAAGCTGCGGCTGCGTCACCCACGTCAGGATGTCGTAGTAGCGACGGATGTTCGCCACGAAGTGCACCGGTTCGCCGCCCCGGGCGTAGCCGTAGCGGGTTTTGCTGTACCACTTCTTCTCGGACAGCCGCGGCAGGATCTTCTTCACGTCCAGCCACTTGTCCGGGTTGAGCCCTTCCTTGGCCGTCAGTTTGCGCGCGTCATCCAGGTGACCGCTACCGACGTTGTAGGCCGCCAGGGCAAACCATGTGCGATCCGGCTCCTGGATCGAGTCATCCAGCTGCTCCTTCATGTAGGCCAGGTACTTGGCGCCGCCCATGATGCTCTGTTTGGGGTCCAGGCGATTGGAAACGCCCATGGCTTGTGCGGTGTTCTGGGTCAGCATCATCAGCCCGCGCACGCCGGTCTTCGAGGTGACGGCCGCCTGCCACAGAGATTCCTGATAACCGACCGCGGCCAGCAGGCGCCAATCGACTTTCTCTTCCTTGGCATAAGCCTTGAAGTGCTTCTCGTACTTGGGCAACCGTTGCTGCAAGTGCTGGGCAAAGGTGTAGGCGCCCATGTAGCCGAGTACATCGACGTGCCCGTAATAGCGGTCCTTGAGACGTTGCAGGGTGCCGTTCTTCTTTACTTTGTCGAGGTAGCTGTTGATCTCGTTCAGCAGGCTGTTGTCGTCGCCAGCCGCTACGGCCCAGCTCTGGTTGCTGGCATCACCGAGGTCGAAAGCCACCCGTACGTTGGGGAAGTAGACCTGGTTCATCGCGACTTCGTTGGAGTCGACCAGGGTCAGGTCAATCTGGTCTTCATCCACCATCCGCAGCAGGTCGACGACTTCAACGGCGTCGGACTCTTCGTATTCAATGCCGGGATATTTCTTTTTCAGTTCCGCCAGCTGTTCGGCGTGGGTGCTGCCCTTGAGCACCATGATCTTCTTGCCCACCAGATCCTTAGCATCGGTCGGCCGCGATTGGCCGTTGCGATAGATGATCTGTGGGGTGACTTCCAGATAGGGGTGGGAAAACCGCACCTGCTTCTTGCGTTGCTCGCTGCTGACCAGGCCGGCAGCAGCCAGCACCGGGCCGTTGGGCTTGCCCACCTGGTTGAACAGGTCGTCGAGGTTGTCGGCGGTTTCGATCTTGAGTTCGACCCCCAGATCATCGGCGAAACGCTTCACCAGCTCGTATTCGAAGCCGGTTTCACCGTTGCGATCCTGAAAGTAGGTGGCCGGGCTGTTTCGGGTAACCACCCGCAGCACGCCATCCTCCTTTACGCGCTCCAGTGTGTTGGGTTTATCAACACAGCCACTGAGCATCAGGAAGAGTCCGGTTGCGATCAGCCATTTGGCGTACCGCGGACGCAAAGCCGTTGGGGAAAACATCTGCGCAGTATACGCAAAGGACCACGAGCGCCATATCTCGACAGCGAAGGGCTTGTCTGCTAGAGGGTGAAAAACCGGCCAGGAGCCCGTAAGAATGGGCCTGTGCGGCACTTCATGACACAAAAAATAACCCCGCGCGCCACGCCTGATGAGCTTGGGTGGCGCCCCCGCAGAGGTGGCCCGACGTTCGGGTACAGCCGCGCGTACCGTTTCGGGTGATGTCGCGGCCTGTTTAGGCTAGAATGCACGGCCTCAAAGCACACCCCTTCCCGAGGCTGTCCCGAAGATGTTGATCCTGCGCGGCGCTCCTGCCCTTTCTGCCTTTCGCCACAGCAAACTCCTTGAGCAACTGAGCCAGAAGGTCCCGGCTGTCAGCGGCTTGTATGCTGAATTCGCTCACTTCGCCGAAGTTACCGGCGTCCTGACCGGCGACGAACAGCAGGTGCTCGCGCGCCTTCTGAAGTACGGCCCAAGTGTTCCGGTACAAGAGCCGACCGGTCGTCTGTTCCTGGTGTTGCCGCGTTTCGGCACCATCTCGCCCTGGTCGAGCAAGGCCAGCGACATTGCTCGCAACTGCGGCCTGAGCAAGATCCAGCGCCTGGAGCGCGGCATCGCGTTCTACGTCGCCGGCCAGTTCAGCGACGCCCAAGCGCAGCTGATCTCGGACGCACTGCACGACCGCATGACCCAGATCGTCCTCGGCAACCTTGAACAGGCTGCCGGCCTGTTCAGCCACGCCGAGCCGAAACCGCTGACCGCGATCGACGTGCTGGGTGGCGGCCGCGCCGCGCTGGAAAAAGCCAACACCGAGCTGGGCCTGGCCCTGGCCGAAGACGAGATCGACTATCTGGTCAACGCCTTTGTTGGCTTGAAGCGCAACCCGCACGACATCGAACTGATGATGTTCGCCCAGGCGAACTCCGAGCACTGCCGTCACAAGATCTTCAACGCCAGTTGGGACATCGACGGTCAGAGCCAGGAAAAAAGCCTGTTCGGCATGATCAAGAACACCTACGTGATGCACAGCGAAGGCGTGTTGTCGGCTTATAAGGACAACGCTTCGGTGATCGTCGGTAACGTCGCCGGACGTTTCTTCCCGGACCCTGAAACCCGCCAGTACGGCGCGGTGCAGGAACCGGTGCACATCCTGATGAAAGTCGAAACTCACAACCACCCGACCGCGATTGCCCCGTTCCCGGGCGCATCCACCGGCAGTGGCGGCGAGATTCGCGATGAAGGCGCCACCGGTCGCGGCGCCAAGCCAAAAGCTGGCCTGACGGGTTTCACCGTGTCCAACCTGCAGATCCCGGGCTTCGAACAGCCGTGGGAAGTGCCGTACGGCAAGCCTGAGCGCATCGTTACCGCGCTGGACATCATGATTGAAGGCCCACTGGGTGGCGCCGCATTCAACAATGAATTCGGTCGTCCGGCCCTGACCGGTTACTTCCGTACCTTCGAACAATCGATCACCACCCCGCGTGGCGATGAAGTTCGCGGTTACCACAAGCCGATCATGCTGGCTGGCGGCATGGGTAACATCCGCGCCGAACATGTACAGAAAGGCGAGATCACCGTTGGCTCCAAGCTGATCGTGCTCGGCGGCCCTGCGATGTTGATCGGTCTGGGCGGCGGCGCGGCTTCCTCCATGGCCACCGGCACCAGCTCGGCAGATCTGGACTTCGCTTCGGTACAGCGCGAAAACCCGGAAATGGAACGTCGCTGCCAGGAAGTCATCGACCGTTGCTGGCAGTTGGGTGAACACAACCCGATCAGCTTCATCCATGACGTCGGCGCGGGCGGTCTGTCCAACGCCTTCCCGGAACTGGTCAACGACGGCAACCGTGGTGGCCGCTTCGAGCTGCGCAACATTCCAAACGACGAGCCGGGCATGGCCCCGCACGAAATCTGGAGCAACGAATCCCAGGAACGCTACGTTCTGGCGGTTGGCCCGGCGGACTTCGCACGCTTCCAGGCGATCTGTGAACGTGAGCGCTGCCCGTTTGCCGTGGTCGGCGAAGCCAC
>DQGF01000047.1:3822-5897 GCA_003525045.1 Pseudomonas sp.
AGTCGGCGAAGCCACTGCCGAGCCGCAGCTTACTGTCACGGATAGCCATTTCGGCAACAGCCCGGTGGACATGCCACTGGAAGTGCTGCTGGGCAAAGCTCCGCGCATGCATCGTTCGGCCGTTCGCGAAAACGAACTGGGCGACGATTTCGAACCGTCGGCACTGGAGATTGCAGACTGCGTCGAACGTGTTCTGCATCACCCGGCCGTCGCGAGCAAAAGCTTCCTGATCACCATCGGCGACCGCACCATCACCGGCCTCGTGGCCCGTGATCAGATGGTCGGCCCGTGGCAGGTTCCGGTGGCCGACGTTGCCGTCACCGCCACCAGCTTCGACGTTTACACCGGTGAAGCCATGGCCATGGGCGAGCGCACTCCGCTGGCACTGCTGGACGCTCCGGCGTCGGGCCGCATGGCCATCGGCGAAACCCTGACCAACATCGCGGCTTCGCGCATCAACAAGATCTCCGACATCAAACTGTCGGCCAACTGGATGTCCGCTGCCGGTCACCCGGGTGAAGATGCGCGTCTATACGACACCGTCAAAGCGGTCGGCATGGAACTGTGCCCCGATCTGGGTATCACCATTCCGGTGGGCAAGGACTCCATGTCCATGGCCACGCGCTGGAACGATGAAGGCGTCGACAAGACTGTCACCTCGCCGATGTCGCTGATCGTGACCGGTTTTGCGCCAGTGGCTGACATCCGTCAGACCCTGACCCCGGAACTGCGCATGGACAAGGGCACCACTGACCTGATCCTGATCGATCTGGGCCGCGGCCAAAACCGCATGGGTGCCTCGATCCTGGCCCAGGTTCACGGCAAGCTCGGCTCGCAAGCGCCGGACGTCGACGATGCCGAAGACCTCAAGGCCTTCTTCGCGGTGATCCAGGGCCTCAACGCCGATGGTCACCTGCTGGCGTACCACGACCGTTCCGACGGTGGTCTGCTGACCAGCGTGGTGGAAATGGCCTTCGCCGGCCACTGCGGTCTGAGCCTGAACCTCGACGGTCTGGCAGAGACCTCCGCCGACATCGCCGCGATCCTGTTCAACGAAGAACTGGGCGCGGTGATCCAGGTTCGCCAGGATGCTACTCCGGACATCCTCGCGCAGTTCAGTGCTGCCGGTTTGGGTGACTGCGTGTCGGTGGTCGGTCAGCCAATGAACAACGGCCAGATCAACATCACCTTCAACGGCGAAACCGTGTTCGAAGGCCAGCGTCGTCTGCTGCAACGTCAGTGGGCTGAAACCAGCTACCAGATCCAGCGTCTGCGCGATAATGTCGACTGCGCCGAACAAGAGTTCGACGTGCTGCTGGAAGAAGACAACCCGGGCCTGAGCGTCAAGCTGAGCTACGACGTCAACCAGGACGTCGCCGCGCCTTACATCAAGAAAGGCATTCGCCCACAGGTTGCCGTACTGCGTGAGCAGGGCGTCAACGGTCAGGTGGAAATGGCCGCCGCGTTTGATCGCGCCGGTTTCAACGCGATCGACGTGCACATGAGCGACATTCTGGCCGGCCGTGTCGACCTGAACGACTTCAAGGGCTTGGTCGCTTGCGGCGGTTTCTCCTACGGCGACGTACTGGGTGCCGGTGAAGGCTGGGCCAAGTCCGCACTGTTCAACAGCCGTGCTCGCGATGCGTTCCAGGGTTTCTTCGAACGTAACGACAGCTTCACCCTCGGCGTATGCAACGGTTGCCAGATGATGTCCAACCTGCACGAGCTGATCCCGGGTAGCGAGTTCTGGCCGCACTTCGTGCGTAACCGTTCCGAGCAGTTCGAAGCGCGTGTGGCGATGATTCAAGTCCAGGAGTCGAATTCGATCTTCCTGCAGGGCATGGCCGGTTCGCGTATGCCGATCGCCATTGCTCACGGTGAAGGGCATGCCGAGTTCGCCAGTGAAGAAGCGTTGCTGGAAGCCGACCTGTCGGGTTGCGTGGCGATGCGTTTCGTCGACAACCACGGCAAGGTCACCGAAAACTATCCGGCCAACCCGAACGGCTCGCTCCGGGCGATCGCCGGGGTCTTGAACAAAGCCGGCAACGTCGGCGGGTTGATGCCCCATCCGGAGC
>DQGF01000510.1 GCA_003525045.1 Pseudomonas sp.
AAGCCCGCTCCCACAGTGGATTGTGCTACATGCTTAGTGCCCGGCGGTTTTGGAGAACAGTTGGATCACCACAACACCCAACACAATCAGCGCCATCCCCAGCATCGCTGGTACGTCCAGTTTCTGCCCATAGATAAACAGCGCCGCGACGCTGACCATCACGATCCCCATGCCGGCCCACACCGCGTAAGCCACCCCCACCGGGACGCTGCGCACCACCAGCGTCAGCATCCAGAAGGCAATACCGTAACCCACGATGACCAACAGCAGCGGCAACGGCGTGCTGAAACCTTTGACCGCTTTCATCGAAACAGTAGCGATCACTTCGGCGCAGATGGCAATGGCCAGGTAGTAATAAGCGGTCATAGGTGCATCCTCATGTGAAGTGTTGCTTCTGAGTTCGGCATTCTAGTGTTTCTTCAGATGCGGTAAAGTCATTACCTATCTGTTGTGAAGATGGGTTTGGCCATGAGCATGCAGTGGAATCTGGATCAGCTGCGATTGTTTGTCAGCGTAGCGGAGCAGCGGTCTTTCTCCGCCGTGGCGCGGGACCAGCGTAAAGCGCAGTCGGCAGTCAGCAGTTCGATAGCGTTGCTGGAAGAGGACTTGGGTGTGAGCCTGTTCGACCGCAGCAGCGGCCGCCAGCCCAAACTCACCGAGGCTGGCAATGCCTTGCTGGAAGAGGCGCGGGAGGTGCTGCGCCAGTGCGAACGCCTTAACGGCCGGGCACTGGCGATGATGCGCGGCCAGGAGGCTCGTCTGCGTGTGGCTCAGGATGAGGCGATGCCTTATCAACCGATCATTGAAAGCTTCGAAGCCTTGGCGGAAAAATTCCCCAGCCTTGAAGTGCAGCTGACCAGCGCCGCCCAGGGCGATGTGGCGCGTAAACTGGTGGAGCGTCGCGCCGACCTGGGCTTGCTGTTTTATCACGACCAGATTCCCGAAGCCCTCGAGCGGCGGGTGCTGGGGAGTGTTGAAATGGTCACTGTGTGTGGCGTCGGGCATCCACTGGCGAGTCAGGCTCGGGTCAACTGCCAGCAATTGGCGCAGCATCGACAGTTGCTGATGTCGACCCAGTCCAGTGTCTATCCCGGCAGCGAACCCGCCAGCCCGCAAGTCTGGCGCGCTGACAGCTTCTACGTGATGGCCGAATGGCTGGTGCGCGGCCTTGGTTGGGCCTGGTTGCCGCGGCACGTGGTGCAGTACCCGGCGTATCAGGGGCAGATGGTCGAACTGGTCAGCGAATGGACCCCGCCGGCATTGATCGTGGAATTGGTCTGGCGCCGCGACGAGCCCCTCGGCCCGGCGGCCCGTTGGTTGGCGGAACGATTTGCCGTGCACTTGCAGGCGATCGGCGAAAAAACCGATAAACTCCGCCGCCATGAATAGAACTCTCTATAGCGCATTGTTTTACCTGGGGCTGCCATTGGTAGCGATACGGCTATGGCTGCGGGCGCGCAAGGCGCCGGCGTATGCCAAGCGCATCGGCGAGCGTTTCTCCTTTGGGCTGCCCATGATGAAGCCCGGCGGTATCTGGGTGCACGCGGTATCCGTGGGCGAAAGCATTGCCGCCGCGCCGATGATTCGCGCCTTGCTGCAACGTTATCCGACATTGCCAATTACCGTGACCTGCATGACCCCGACCGGTTCGGAACGCATCCAGGCACTGTTTGCCAATGAGCCGCGCATCCAGCATTGCTATTTGCCATACGACTTGCCCTGCGCCGCGGCACGATTCCTCGATCGGGTCCGGCCGAAGCTGGCAGTGATCATGGAAACCGAACTCTGGCCGAACCATATTCATCAGTGCGCCAAGCGCGGGATTCCTGTGGCGCTGGCCAATGCGCGCCTGTCCGAGCGTTCGGCGAAGGGTTATGGCCGTTTCAGGAAATTGACCCGGCCGATGCTCGTTGAGATGAGCCTGTTCGCGGTGCAGACCGAAGCCGAGGCCCGGCGCTTTCGCGATTTGGGCGCACGTCCACAAACTGTTGAAGTGACCGGCTCGATCAAGTTCGACCTGACCATCGACCCACAACTGCTCCAGCGTGCCGCCGAGTTGCGCGCGCAATGGCAGGCGCAGGAGCGTCCGGTGTGGATCGCCGCCAGCACTCATGACGGTGAAGACGAAGTGGTGCTGGCGGCTCATCGCCAGTTGCTCGCCAGTCATCCCGATGCGTTGCTGATTCTGGTGCCACGCCATCCGGAGCGTTTCAACGCGGTGTTCGAATTGTGTCGACAGCAAGGTTTCGCCACGGTGCGTCGCTCCACGGGCGAGCCGGTTACCGCCGGTACTACCGTGTTGCTGGGCGACACCATGGGGGAGCTGCTGTTTCTCTACGCGCTGGCCGACAGTGCTTTCGTCGGTGGCAGCCTGGTGCCGAACGGGGGGCATAACCTGCTGGAACCGGCGGCGCTGGCCAAGCCGGTGTTGAGCGGCCCGCACCTGTTCAACTTCCTTGAAATCGCTGCACAGTTGCGCAGTGCCGGAGCGTTGCAGGAAGTGGAGGATGCCGAAGGGTTGGCGGTGGCGGTGCAGCGGCTGTTCGAATTGCCCAGGGATGCGCAGCGGATCGCAGAGGCGGGGTTGAAAGTGATGCGCAGCAATCAGGGCGCGTTGCAGCGGTTGCTGGATGGGTTGGGGCGGTTGATCGATTGATTTGAGCCTGACACTTGTGGCGAGGGAGCTTGCTCCCGCTCGGCTGCGCAGCAGTCGTCCCTGCAGCCGGCTCGGTGTTTCAG
>DQGF01000506.1 GCA_003525045.1 Pseudomonas sp.
CTGACGGAGAAAAATCCGTCCGGCCCGGTCCTTTATAAAAACGACGCAAGTCCTACCTGGCGCCTGGCAGCGCAGATCAGTGAAAGACCTGTGGTCAAACATGACCAACAGACCGGAAGCGGCTCCGTGCCGAAGCGGCCTGCGCCGTCAGCGAGCGAGCAGTCCGCTACAACAGTCGTACCTAAACGGCCCCGCTCTTCCGACACACCGACTTACATCAATCAAAGACTGTACACCGCATCGCGGCGCTCGCCGGATGCGCAGGGTTATCACGAATTCAAGCCAAGGTCGGGGCCGGATGAATCCGGTACGCGATTTGCGTTCAGAGATCGTTTCGCAAACTGGATTCAGGTCGACCCGCCTGTCGGAGGATTCGGCTCGCAACCCACTCACCTGAAACACTGGACCGACCAAGAGATCTGGGAGCTCTACCGGATTCACGGTCAGGATATCGAGCGTTTCCGGGGCGAAGCACAGGTCTCGGGCAAGCCCCCGCAGTGGGTCGAACCGAATGTAACGGATAACCCGGTCGTTAACCTGCTGCGCGATTCACTACGCTGGCTGCACCCGACCATGACCTCGAACGAACGCGAGGCGTTCTTGCAGTCCTACAACCTGCTGCCGAGCCAGCTGTCTCGCTTGCAACAGCACCTGCAGACCGAGCTGACGCTGCCCCAATGGGCGCAAGCGCACAAACGCCTGGCTGAGGATGTCAGCAACCCGCGCCGCCTTGATCAGCTCAGCAACGACGTGATCAATGAGTTGAATCTCAAACGTGGCGCCCAACATGACTGGTATCACCCCGAGACAAGCATGACCCACGAGTTGCGCGAGGCGCTCCTGGTTAAAATGGGTTATCTGCGCAACAAGAATAATTGCCTGTATCGGACTGATGTGCCCGCCTTGTTCAGGGGCGACGAGCGCACTCCGTTCGAACTGGCGAACGACAACGCCATGCTTCCTCGCTATGCCCACGAACCTGGCGCCACCACCCATAAGCCAATGAGCGCCACCTTCAGCCTCAAGGAAGGCCTGATGTACGCCCGCGATCCGGACCCCGAATACTTGCGATTCAACACGCAGACCAACAAATACCCCGGAAGGAGCGCTGGCGATACACCACCGGACAGTGACGCCAGTGATACGGAAAGCAGCGCCTCCTCCGACTGGTCAGATGCAGGAAGCCCGGTCGCCTGGGATCATGATCGCAACTACGAACGCACCAGAGAGCGACAGACGGAAATGTTTCTGTATGCGCTGGATACCCGCAACATGGAAGTGGTTCCGCATGAAGAAAACCTGATGTTCAATTCAACGGCCCGTGACACTCCACCCACCTGGTTTCCCTCTGATGACTATGAAGGATTGATTTCGGTCACGAAAAAGGGGTTGGAAGCAGAGCGGGTCTGGCTATTGAACTCGTCTCTGACAAAGGGAGCAAAAGTAAACGACATCGAGGAGCAGGCCGGCAGTCGCGCCGAACGTATCGAAGCCGCTACGCATGCGGGACACGCCAACAATCATGAATACGACCTATTGATCGATGAAGTGGACGCAGCGGGTAAACCCGTGCTCAGGCTGTCGGGCAAGAAAGACGAATTCGGGGATGACGTAATGTGGCCCTGAGCACACAGCTCACCCAAGAAGCTCTGTATATGCTCGTGAAATATCACACCTTCACACCGATACGAAAACTGGTGTTTTGAAACGCTCATTATTTAAAGGATTAAACAATGGCAAAACTTATAGAACCCGCCATCGAAGGCTCAACTCGCCGCGCCATTCAGGTAACGGCGATCAGTGCCTCGGCCAACAGTCATGCGCCGGCCGCCGGCCGAATTGATACATCTCCCAGTGCGCCACCGTTGACACCGCCAGCCGCCGACCAAATTGACACATCTCCCAGCGCGCCGCCCTTGACGCCCCCTCCAGACGCGGTAACTGCCACTTCTTCATCTCCTCACACCCTTGCCTCCCTGGATAAAAAGTTGGGGCTACTACGTTTTGGCCAAATCAACATAAGCCGTGTAGAGCTCAGTAAAATAGGCGCGAAGATCGCCGGCCAAGACATCAGCGCGGCAAACACGAACTTCAAAAAGCCCTACCAGGACTTCCTCGACTCTCTGAGTTTCGATCCGGCCAAGGTCTTGGCCCGCGACATTTCCGCCGACCCGACAGACAGTGGCAAAGTGACCACGCTCGTCTTCGAACTGGCCTGCTTGCGTTCGGAGGACGCCCCACGCCTCATCGCCGCCGACAAGCCACTTACGCCCGGCAGCCCGATGGATCGTTTCGCAAGACTTGCCGACGCAGCCCAGAAAATCGACATTCACCCAGCCAATGTTCCTTTGCCGCCCTGGGCCAATAGAAGTCTCAGCAGCTTTGGCGCAGGAATGCAGGCCTATGGCATTTACAGCGGCATGCGCGGGGTTAGGGATGCCCTTGTGGCAGGTGATGCGCTTGAAGCAGCAATAAACGGCGGGGGGGTCGCAAGCGAATTCGGTTCATTGATTATCGAACGAGGTCTGACCAAAGTCGGTGCAGCGATGATCACAAGCGGCGGAACAATATTCAACGGGTTCGCCGCCACATCGGTGGGGAAAACCTTGGGTAGAGGTGCCGGATTATTTGGCAGCATCATTACTCTGCCATTCGACATTTACGGCGCCGTCAGTGCCTTTAATAGCGCTGCCTCCAAGCAAGGCAAAGAAGCTCAGGATTACTATGTCAGCGGGGGGATCAACGTGGCGAGTGCAGCGATTGGTCTTGCGCTGGGCTCGGCAGCGCTGGCCGGTTTCGCAAGTACTGCCGGCCCGGTCGGATTGATCGCTGCCGGCGTACTTGTGGTGGAAGCGGAAATCTACCGGGCCGCGCGAGTCGTGGACGATATTGATGATTACATTGAACTGGATCTCCGCGAACGGTTGCGCTCCGGCTGGTTCGCCTTCTTGATGAAAGATCTGGATCAGGACGTGCTGGATCGCTACAAGATCGCCAAGACCTTCAGCGATTACACAGAACAATTAGAGCTATCGGCAAAACACTTGCTTGAAGGGCCGTATAAAGAACAACTGGAATACATTGTGAACGGCGGTTTCGACGTCACGCTGCGGACAATCAAAATCTGGTGGTACGAATGGGACGAAAATGCTGGAGGACAACCCTACAAACTGGATAGTGAGCCAGTAATCATTGGCACCGACGACGTTATCGATGCTCGCGATGGGCTCCCGCCAAACCTCAAAGGCAGCGTCAAAGGCAGTCCAGGCGAAAACAAAGGCATTCTTTGGCAGCTTGGTGACGGCAATGACCAGGTATTGGGCGTCAAGGACAAACCCAATTCCTTCAGCTATCGGGAGGGCACCAAGGCACTGACTGGCGGTGACAAGGATGATGGGTTTTACTTCGAAACAACCGAAGCGGAACTGAACCGGCCAGTGAAACCTGCTCGGACCAGTGTACTTGACGGTGGTGAGGGTTCCGACACACTGGCCTTCGAGGGTTCCCGTCCCGCCACCGATACCCGTCATGTCGGTTACGACGTCAATCTGCAGACCGGCAAGGTTGCCTTGCGCAACCAAGATCCTGCGAAAGACGACATCCCGGTCGCGCAGATCAAATCCATCGAAAACATCTCGACCTTGCGACGCGGTTCAAATCGGGTCACCGGGAGTGACAAGGCCGATCAGATTTCGGCCAACGGTAACGACCTCATCAATGCCGGACCAGGTGATGACACAATCGCCTTCCGCGGCGCGGACTGCCGGGTCGATGGCGGCCCCGGGACGGATCGTTACTACATCGCCGAAACATCTGCCCGAGCGACGATTATCGAAGATGGTGAACAACCGAGCCTTATCGTGTTCGGCTGGCCACGGGAGAGGATTCAACGCTGGCGTATCGTCGACACCTCGCTGGTGGTCAGCTCGTTGCGTGACAAGGATGGCGAACTTCCCGAACACGAGTTGATCATCGAGAATGTCTACAAACATGTCGACGGTCAGCGTCAAGTGAAAAACAACCAGTTGCGGTTTAGAACCCAGGACGATTACGTGCTGGCTCCTGATCTACCTCCCCACCTGACTGATTCTCTCCCTCACGACATCCTATGCTCAGAGATCGTCATTGGTGAGCGCGGGCCTGCTCCACACATCGTCAACAGCGGATCCGTTGTGATCGCCGAACAGGAATCAAGGCACCACTTTGTTTCACGCGATGGCCGCAGGGTTAATTTCTTTGCGGAAGCGGACACGCCTAAAACATCCAGAACCATTCACCTTGATTACAAATATGAAGAGATACATGAAATAAGGTTCGTTTATGACGTAGTGGCAAGCGAAGATATTTCGGGTGATACATTGCTGAGCTATAACAACTTCCGCATATGGATTTTTCTCCCATCAAAGATAATCACTTTCGTGGATTTCATACGCGAAAAACAACAAAAAAAAACCTCGAATAAAGATTTCCCAAATATCAAGACCACCGGCATACACGGCGTGCATGACATAGTGCTGGTTATGCAGGATGGCGAATCCTATCGATTGACCTCCCCTTACATTCCCTATCATGAGGATGCTGCCGCCCCAGGTTACAAAACCCGCTCCGGCAAAGCGTGCCTGAAGCGTCGGCACGGCCACTACAGATTTATCCGACCACGACTGATAAGACCGTACAAGCTCGCAGCCACCCCTCAGAAGGTTGAATTTCCATTGACGTCCCATACCGGTATTTATGTGTTGGAAGGCCAAGCCTCGTCCTATGATGTGTATCCTCCCAGCAACACAATTTTTAGCCTATCGACACCAGACGCCGTTACACAAACCTCCAATGCATCGACCTGGACCATCTACAGTACAGAATTGACAGAAGCCGTAACACGCAACGAAATACGGCTGACGTCCGAAAACCTGCAAGTCGGTAGCGCAGTGGTTAAGTTGCCGAGCCTGGATCACGCAGGACCGGTGGAATCCATCAGCGTGGTGACTTCATCCGGAAATATTTATTCAGTCGAACTGTTATTTGAAGTACTGCAACTTTACGTGGTCGACGCACAAGGCTACGCAAGCGTCGATGCCTTGTTGGCTGACATTCGTGCTCACCAGCAGCGAAACGAACTGGCCGTAAAAGTGAACGTTAACAATATTGGCTTCACACCACGAGTTGACGGCAGGGTGTATTACAATTCGACTAACAATTACTGGGGTATCGATACAGATCTGAAGTTGCGTATCCAACTCGAGGATCTGGTCATCGAACCGATTCAGAACGCTTGATCCCGACTTGGCAATGCAGACCCGGCGTGACGTATATCGGCACGCCGGCGCTTGCCTCATTCCGCCGACGGACTGGCGGACTCGTAAAAAATGGAGTGAGACCCTTATGCGCCAAAAACCTGGAACCCGGCCCAAATCGGCCGCCTCAGGCAAATAACTCCCCCTGCAACTCATCCAGCAGCGCCTGAATCGCATCCAGCCGCTGCTGCGGGTCGTCGAGTTGCAGCAGGTCGATCTTGTCTAGTTCCGCGAACGGCAATAAATACGCGAGTTGATTGGCCAGCGACTGTTGCCCGGTCGCTTCGGTGCCCATGTTCAGCGCTTCGACCATCGGGTGTTC
>DQGF01000141.1:0-1205 GCA_003525045.1 Pseudomonas sp.
GCGGGCGTCCGGGAAGTCGTCCTGGAAGTCGAGGATGTTGCGGATGTCGGCTCCGCGGAAGCCGTAGATCGACTGCTTCGGGTCGCCGATCAGGAACAGACCGCTTTCGGGGTTGTTGTCTTCGATGCGATAGATGCTTTCGAAGATCCGGTACTGCACCGGGTCAGTGTCTTGAAATTCGTCGATCAATGCCACCGGGAACTGCTCGCGGATCAAGGTGGCGAGGCGCTCGCCGCCATCGGATTGCAAGGCTGCATCGAGGCGCAGCAGCATGTCATCGAAACCCATTTCCGCGCGGCGACGTTTCTCTTCCTCGAACCGTGCACCGACCCATTGGGCGGCGTGTTGCAGAACCGCAGCGTCGGGCGTCGGCAATCCGTCGAGGCTGAGCTTGAGGCCGGGCATCGCATCCAGACCGGGATGACAGGGCGACTCACCTTTCCAGGCTTCAGCCATGCCATCCGGCGTCAGGCGGGTGAAACCGGTACCGATATCCAGTTGCTCGAGGGATTCGTCTTCGGCCCAGGTTTTTATTTTTTCGAACCAGGGTTCAAAGTAACGCGCCTGCATCTTGCGCCCGTCAACGCTCTTGCTCGCGACGCCCTGATGACAGAGGGCAAGCAACTCGTCCGCCCACTGGCGCCAGGGCATCTTGAGTTCGAGCAACGCGGCACGTCGTTCCAGCAGGCATTCAGCGATCAGCTCGGCAGGGGCTTTACCCTCGACACTGTCACGCTCGCTGGCGAACAACCCGCGAACTCGCGGCAATAATGCTGCCGGGCCGCCCCAATTGCTGCGAACCCAGTTCAGCGCATCGCCTTGCATCGGGTAGCAGAACATTCGCCAGTAATCGCGCAGGACCTCACCCAGCAAATCGCTGTGATCGGTTTCCAGGGTCTGGGTAAACAGGCTGCCACTGTCGAACGCGTGCTCGCGCAACATGCGCTGACACCAACTGTGGATGGTCGAGACGGCGGCTTCATCCATCCACTGGGCGGCGATATCCAGGCGGTTTGCGCATCCGGACCACTGCTCGGGCAGATACTCTTCACGCAACTCGGCAATCAGCGCATCCGGCGCCGGGGTTTCATCGCGGAAAAACCGTGCAGCCTCGGCCAGACGCGTACGAATACGTTCACGCAGTTCTTTGGTGGCCGCATCGGTGAAGGTCACGACCAGGATTTGCGGCGGTAACAGTTCACGTC
>DQGF01000141.1:1498-3078 GCA_003525045.1 Pseudomonas sp.
CGGCGGTAACAGTTCACGTCCGAACCCGCTCGGCTCCCCGCCGTGACCAAGGACCAGGCGCAGGTAGAGTGCGGAAATGGTGAAGGTCTTGCCGGTCCCGGCGCTGGCTTCGATCAGTTGGCTGCCGCGCAGTGGGAATGCCAGGGCCAGCGGTGTTTTCGTGGTCATGAGCGCGCGTCCTCGCTGGTCAGTGAACGCCAGGGGGCTTCCAGCAGTGGCCGATACAAGGCGTCGCACCAATCGGGGAAGGTCTCGTCGGCCATCAGCGCATCGTAGTCGGCGTACTGACGACCCAGCGCCGGGCTTTCACGGCGCTCGCCATCCGTGGTCAGGCCATCGCCTTCATAGGCCTTGCGCGCAGCGGCCTGGGCTTTGACCGGATCGGTCTGCCCCAGCCAGGCGAAGGCTGTTTTCACCGCAATCGGCAGCGGTTGGCGCATACCGGTTTGCCAGGCCATCAACAGGTCGCCCAGAATCCGCGAGGCTGCACCCTGCTCCATCGGACCGAGCAGCAGACTGTCGTCGCTGGCCACCAACGCAGTGGTCAACGCCATACCGCTGGCGCAGGCCACCAGATGGTTGACCCATGGCCTGGTCAAGCGATGCCATTTGCGAGACTTGATCGAACCGATGCTATTGGGGATCGTAGTGACCGAAAGCAAACCACCGTCCGCACGCTGATGCAGACCGCTGAGCCAGCCCTCCAGGCGCAGGCCTTGAAGTTCCAGACTCACCGGCAGGGCGCTGGTGAGCGGTGTTGGCCATAACGCCAGAAGTTGGCGGTAGCGCTGCAGCAGATCCGGCAACGGCTCGATCAACTCTCGTTGCAGACATTCACCAAAGCCGGCCATGGGCAGCAACCCGCTGTGTTGCAAACGCCTGGCCTGCGCCTCCAGCGCCTGATCGGTGTGATCCGGCTGTCCGAGCGCCGCTTCGAGCAGGCTGTCGCTGAGGCTATAGCGTTGCAGCGCGTCGAGTACAAAGGGCTCTTCATCCGCCAAAGGTGCGTCAGCAGCTTCGAAGAACACCTTCAGGCGCTGGCTGAAGAAATGTCGCACAGGATTGCGCAGGAAATCCTGCAATTGGCCGAGGCTCAGCGGCTCTTCCTGAATGAAGGCATCAAGGACCTCGATCTCGGATGCGGGCTCAGTGGCTTGATGCAGCACCTGCCATTCATTGGCGTAGCTGAACAAATCATCGCCATCGTGGAAGTAGCGGGCGCTGAAGGGTTGCAACGGATGTTCCTGAGTCATGGCCTCCAGCAGATCCTCGTCTTCATCGTGCAATCGCCAGCCGCTGGCCAGATGATCGCGAAGCTGGCCGATCAGAACCGATGCAGGCCGCTCGCTGTTGTCCCGAATGCTGCGGCCGACCCAGCTGATATACAGTTGGTCACGTGCCGACAGCAGAGCCTCCAATAGCAGATAGCGGTCATCTTCGCGCCGGGAGCGATCGCCGGGGCGGTAATCGCTGCCCATCAGGTCGAAGTCCAGCGGCGGTTGCGCACGCGGATAATCGCCGTCATTCATACCGAGCAGGCAGACCAGCTTGAAAGGGATCGCACGCATGGGCATCAGGGA
>DQGF01000141.1:3353-5629 GCA_003525045.1 Pseudomonas sp.
GACCAGCTTGAACGGGATCGCGCGCATCGGCATCAAGGTGCAGAAGTTAACCGCACCGGCCAGGAAACGCTGGGACAAGCGACCTTGATCCAGACCGGCCAGCCAGGCTTCACGGACTACGGTCAAGGGTAACTCGTCCTCCAAGCCAACTGATTCACAGGTCTCGAGCCAGGTTTCACGCAACTCCTCGAGCTGCGACAGCAAGTAGTCGTCATGCTCGTTGCTGGCCTGGAAGAACAACTGCACCAGTGCTTGCAACCGCATACCCCATTGCTTGGGTGGAGCAGGCCGAGAGAGTTCCTGATGGGCAATTTCCAGCGCATCCAGCAGTGCAACCAGTGGCCCGATGAGTGCGGCATCCAGACCACCGATTTCGTCGTAGGGCTCGATGCCCTCGCAGGCACCGGCGCTGCCCACGGCATAGCCGAGCAGCATCCGCCGCAGGCCAAAACGCCAACTGTTTTGCTCCAGCTCTTGCGGCAGGCCGAGGCCCGCACGCTGCTCGGCGTTCATGCCCCAGCGAATGCCTGCGCCTTCGATCCAACGGTGCAGGGTTGGCAGGTCACGCTCCTCAACCGCGAAGCGTGAGCGCAGCGCCGGAACGTCTAGCAGATCGAGGATTTCGCTCACAGGGAAACGACTGTCAGGCAATTTGAGCAGATGTTCGACGGCGATCAGTAGTGGATCACGGCCACGTTGGCCTTGGTCTGCAAGCGTGAAGGGAATGAAGCGCGGGTCGTGGCGTTCAAGCTGACCAAATACCGCACGAATATGCGGTGCGTAGCTGTCGATATCCGGGACCATCACAATCACGTCGCGAGGCCTTAAATGTGGATCGGCACTGAAGCGCGCAAGCAATTGATCGTGGAGGATTTCCACTTCGCGCTGAGCGCTGTGGGCAATGTGAAAACGGATCGATTCGTCCGTTTCCAGATCGACCGCTGGCCAGCGTTCGCGAGTCTCGTTCAGGGGACGTAATTCAAGAATGTCGTCCTGTAGCTGGTTGAGCATGTTCTGCGGCTGGCTGTCGCTGAACAGATCAATGCGGCCATCGCGGAAGGCCGAACGATAGCTGTTGGGATCATCGTAGCTGTCGAGCAGATTGATGTAGTCCCGACCCTGCTTGCCCCATGCCGCCAGTAGCGGGTGGGCATGTTGATGCAGGGTTTGCGGATCGAGCACAACCGGCATGCCGCTCTTGCGCGCCTGACGCTTGTACTGATGCCGCAACAGGTCTTTATCGGCGACGATGTCCGCCCAATGGTGACGACAAGGGTTATGCACGCAAAGCAAAACCTGGCTGAAACGAGACAGCCCGGCCAGTGCTTCCAAGGCTTGAGCCGGCAGCGAGGAAATCCCGAAAACGATCACCCGTGAAGGCAGTCCGCTGGGTGCCACATCGAGGCTGTTGATGCGCTCGATAAACCGCTGATGGACACCGGCCCGACTTTGCGCCATGCCCTGCTCCCCCACATCCAGCAACAGTGCACGCCACAACTCTGCTTGCCAGCAGTTGGCCGGGGTCAGGGGTTTGGTTTCGCCTCGGCCATTGCGTAATTGATGTCGCCCTTCTGCCCAGTCTTCGAGCCAGTCGGCCCGGTACACCTGGTATTGGTCGAACAGATCCGCCAGCCGCTCGGCCAACTGGTAGCGTTTGCGTAAATCCGGGTCATTGGCCAGGAAGCGTTGCAAGGGCTCGAAGTGTGGTTGATTGATCAACTGCGGAAGCAGGCGCATCAGACGCCAGGTCAGCGGGGCTTTGTCGAGCAGGGATTTGACCGGGATTTCGTCACGGCCAAGGACCATGCGATAAAGTTGCCACATGAAGCTACCCGGCAACTGCACGTCGATGGCGGCGGCGATTCCACAGCCACCCATGTCGTCATCTTCCGGATCTTCGGCCAGTGCCAGCTTCAGCCATTGGGCGATGCCGTTGCTCTGGACCAGGGCGATTTCATTTTCCAGGGGAGCCAGCGGGTAGCGCCGCATCCAGCTGACCACCAGACTGCGCAACTCGTCCAGGCGGTTGCCGTGAACCACCATAAAACCAGCACTGAGGGACGTCGCGTCCGGCATAAAGGCTTCCTTGGGGAAAGCAAAATCGAGGAATGGACTTTAGCATTGAAGGCGACGTGTGTAGGAGCGAGCTTGCTTCGGGCGGCGATCCGACGAAGAACTTCAGGACACCGCGGGGCATCAGGAGGTGAGCGTCATCGTTGGCGACCATCGCGAGCAAGCTTGCTCCTACGAACAGCGGCCAAAAACAAAACCCCTAC
>DQGF01000149.1:0-185 GCA_003525045.1 Pseudomonas sp.
TTGGCGATTGCCACCGGTGCCAGTTCGGCGAGTCAGCAAGCCATCGGTACCGGAGTGATCGGTGGGATGATCACCGCGACCCTGGCGGTGGTGTTTGTACCGGTGTTTTTTGTGGTGGTGATGAAGCTGGTGCGCAAGCGGCACAAGACCATCTGACCCACACAATCCCTTGTAGGAGCGAGGCT
>DQGF01000149.1:495-3434 GCA_003525045.1 Pseudomonas sp.
GAGGCTTGCCCGCGAAAGCGTTTGGTCAGCCGACATCAATGTTGAATGTCTCGACCCTTTCGCGGGCAAGCCTGGGCAAGCCTCGCTCCTACAGGGGATGTATCGTCAGAACTCATGGGCTAAGGTATTTGCCAAATCCCTGACGCATCGAGCCTACATGCCCTTCCTCGCCCGCACCCACCCGCGCCTTTCCGCTGCCGCCACGCTCGGTATCGCGGTGGGCATCCTAGCTCCGGCCGACTCAATCATCAGCAAAATCCTGTTCGGCTGGAATGCCGGGGTCTGGACCTACCTGATCCTGATGCTCTGGCTCACCGCGCGCGCCAAAGCGCCGGACGTGAAGCGCATCGCCGAGGTCGAGGATGAAAACGCCGGGCTGGTGCTGTTCGTGGTGTGCATTGCGGCGATTGCCAGCCTGGCGACCATCACCCTGGAACTCGCCGGCAGCAAGGACCTGGAAACCACGAGCAAGCTGCTGCACTACGGCTTTACCGCGTTGACCGTGATTGGCTCCTGGCTGCTGATCGGGGTGATCTTCAGCGTGCACTACGCCCGTCTGTTCTACACCTGGGACGGCAAGGACCCGGCGCTGCGTTTTGCCGAGGGCCTGACGACGCCCAACTATTGGGACTTCCTTTATTTTTCATTCACCATCGGTGTGGCGGTGCAGACCTCGGATGTCGGTGTAGCCACGCGGCAAATGCGCCAGATCGTGCTGGCGCAGTCGTTGATTGGCTTTCTGTTCAACACGGCCATTCTCGGGTTTTCGATCAACATCGCCGCAGGGCTCTTTGGATAACAGGACGATCAGCTTCTGATTGACCGGGCACGATGTTTACGTCGTGCCCTACTCGCCATCCATGGCAATGACCAACCGAACGCTCTACAACTCACCTTCGATGGAAACGGTTAATACAGCAGGTTCAGAGGTATTTCCGGCAAGATCCATGGCACACACCTCAAACGAGTAAGTGCCGGGCAGCAAGTCAACGGCCTTGTAATGGGTCAGCGGGGTGCGGTCGAAGTATTCGCAATTGTTGTAGATGACATACTCGTGCAAACCTACGTCATCTGTTGATTCCTCCCAGACCAGCATCACCGAGTCAGCGGTCACATCACCCTTGCGTAGATTTCCTGGCGTGCTGGGAGGGGTAACATCCCTGGGCACGTAGGCAAAAACTGTTGGTTCGGATAACTGACCGAAAATGTCAAAGGCCGATACGCTGATTGAGTATTCGACGTCAGGGGTCAGATTATTCAGCAGCAACCTTTCCAGGAATAAAACATCTCTCAAGTGTTCGTCATTGATCAAAATCCTTACTCCTGAAACGCCGGATTCCAGATTCCAACTCAGATTGGCTGAAGTAGAGGTCAACGCAGTGATTTCTACAGGCGGTGGAGCGGGTTGCGGTGAAGGCGCCTGTCCTGTGGTTTTGAACACGGCGACCCGGCTTGGTGCAGACAGGTTTCCATCCTTGTCCCGGGCACGCACGAACGCCCAGTGATAAGTGCCACTGATCAAATTTGTAAAAGTACAGAGCGTGTCAGAGGACGTATAAGGAATCAAACCATTCAGAACCACTCGGTAATCGGCCACTGCGACATTATCGCTCGAGGGTTCCCAATTCAGGGTCGCCGAGGTATCGGTTACGTCGCTGACCACTGGAGCCCCGGGTTGGCTCGGAGGTACGTCATCAACAACGCCATGCTCGAGCAGAGCGACTTCAGAATGGGCCCCGTCCAGCTGAGCGTAAACCGCAAACTTCAAGTGATGCCGAACCGGGCCAGGCGACACATCAGCCAGCTTGAAGTTGTAACCCCAGCGTCCCGCGGCAACGGTGAATGGCTGCCCATTGATGGATAACTCATGGGTCGGTTTCTTCTTGAAAACCGGGTCCCATGCCAGTCTGCACATCCCGTTGCGGTGGCTGAACCGAAGGTTGGTGGGAGGACGCACCCTGGTTTTCAGGGCAATGGCACCTGGCTCGGAAACACCGGCCTCATTCACCGCCCGCACTTCGACTCGATAGTCGGTATGACTTTGCAAGTGCGTGAGGCGGGCCTGAGACTCTGCGACGTGTTTGACGAGGAATCCGTTCAGATAAACCCTATAACGGATCTTCCCCGCGCCCGCAGATGGCGCCCAAACCAGTGTTATCGATGCATGGGTGAGTTCGCGCAGCTTAGGAGTGCCCGGTTTACCGGGAGGAAGAATTCTGGCCAAGCGAAAAGGTCTGGGTGTTGAAATGTTATTACCTGCAGCAATGGCCGTAACATACAACAGGTAGTCAACATCGACTTTCAGTCCCGTTATTTCATACGGCAACCGGCTTACGCGTTGCGTTGTAATACCTGCTCCGAAGACTTCATAACCTATGGCATCCGGGCAAATTTTGCATGTCGCATAGGGTTCATCCCAGCTCACCTGGGCGGTGGTCGCAGAATTTCTCCAGGCCCTCACATTACCAGGAGAGCAAATTTGCACCTGTTCGGTGTCAGTGACTGTTTCAGTTGAGTTGTCGGGTATGGAAGAATCGAAATGGGTCATGTGAGGCTTCTCGGCGCCAATCAGTATCCGCAAAGTAAAGACTGCCACCGCCGCGTGCACCACTATCAGAACTGTTAGTGGCGCCGATTGACAGGTGTGCTATCGCGTACCGATTCGGTCCTTTAACAGGGCAGGCGGATGCACAAATGTTCTAGTTATCAGGTTTGGAACGGGCGTTAAATAGAACGGCAATCCGTCCCACAGGTGCAGCATGACCACTCACAACTGGATCGACCTCGCGCAGGACGCCGACACCGGCATCGAGACGCTGCGCGCGCATTTCGAGGACCATGCCTACGATCCGCACTGGCATGACAGCTATCTGGTGGGCGTTACCGAGCAAGGGGTCCAGCAGTTCCACTGCCGGCGGGCGAAGCACCAAAGCACGCCT
>DQGF01000149.1:3747-7382 GCA_003525045.1 Pseudomonas sp.
CACGCCGGCCAAGGTATTTCTGCTCGAACCGAGCGACATTCATGATGGCGAAGCACCGACCGAGGACGGTTTCACCTACCGCATGCTGTACCTCGATCCGCAGTGGCTGACGCGGGAGCTCAGTGCGGTATTCGACAATGCCCCCGACAACGCTCAGTTGAGTTTCGCCACTACCCTGACCACCGATGTGCGTCTGGCCCACGCCACCCGCCTGGCGTTTCAGACCCTGCATCACGGTGAACTGAAGATCGTGCGTCAGACGGCCCTCGATAATCTGCTTGAACGCCTGACCAGCCATCTGCACTGGCGCGCTCGCTATGGCCGGAGTTTGCCGCGTTGTTGTCCTCTTTCCCGACTTTTCTGCCCTTCATTCTGTTTGCATTCGTGGCGTCCATTACGCCTGGCCCGACCAACATTCTGGTGTTGAGCAACAGCGCCCGATATGGATTGGCGGCTGCCGTTCCGATCATCTTCGGTGCCTGTGCCAGCGCCGCAACCATTGTGCTGTTGGTCGGCACCGGGGCTGGTTCGTCACTGAACGCTTTGTGCTCGCCTGACCTCCATCCGTCGGCATTTATCGCCTCATGATCACCCCGGCACTTGACGACTGATTGGCTTTTGGTGTCTTCTGAAACCGGTTTCAGTGCTATCTCACACAGCACAAGCCTTATAAATCCAATAAAAAGGTTTCAGACCGTGAATGATTTCTCCGCCGCCCAGCGCAGCCGCGTGACCATGCTCGACGTGGCCGAACACGCCAGGGTCTCCAAGGCCAGCGTTTCGCGGTTCATCGGCGAAGACCGCGCCCTGCTCTCCGATGCGATTGCCCTGCGCATCGAGCAGGCAATAGCCGAACTGGGTTACCGCCCGAACCAGATGGCCCGCGGCCTGAAACGCGGGCGAACCCGCCTGATCGGCATGCTGGTGGCCGATATCCGCAACCCTTATTCAATTGCCGTGATGCACGGGGTGGAAACCGCCTGCCGTCAGCACGGCTACAGCCTGGTGGTGTGCAACACCGACCGCGATGACGAGCAGGAACGCCAGCACCTGGCCCTGCTGCGCTCCTACAACATCGAAGGCCTGATCGTGAACACCCTCGGCCACCATCGCGACGAATTGCGCGAACTGCATAGGGAAATGCCGTTGGTGCTGGTGGATCGCAAGGTCGAGCAACTCGAGAGCGATCTGGTCGGGCTGGATAACCCGGCGGCGGTCGAGATGGCGCTCACCCACCTTGAAGCACAGGGCTACCGCGATGTGCTGCTGGTCACCGAACCCTATGACGGCACCAGTTCGCGGATCGAGCGGGTCAGTAGCTTCAAGGCGCAGATTGCCCAGCGTCCAGCCCTTCGCGGCACCCTTATCGAAACCGGCAGTGAACTGACTGCGCAGCTGAAAATCTTCCTCGATTCCCCCGGCCCAGGCCCGAAAGCACTGTTCTGCGCGAACGGTATCGCGGCGTTGGCCAGCACCCATGCCTTGCGTGAATTGCACTGCAAGCTGTTCGAGGATGTCGGCCTGATCGCCCTCGATGACCTGGATTGGTACCCGCTGGTGGGCAGCGGCATCACTGCCCTCGCCCAGCCGACAGCCGAGATTGGCGCCAGTGCCTTTGAGTGTTTGCTCAAGCGTTTGCGAGGGGATGACGGGCCGGTGCGGACGATGGATTTTGCGGCGCGGTTGATTGTGCGGGGGTCGACAACAATGTGTGTTTCAACGTGACGACGCCTTCGCGGGCAAGCCTCGCTCCTACAGAAGCGGGGGCGTGAGCAATGCTCTGAACGCTCCAAACTCCGTAGGAGCGAGGCTTGCCCGCGAAGAGGCCCTCACGAACACCGCACCACCCAAGACAGCCCTTTTTTTGAACAAAAATGAAACCGGTTTCAGAGGTCAATAACAATGAATAAACCACCCGTCTCCATCAGCCTGTCCAGCTACGGCGCCGACCTGGTACGCCAACGCGGCCAGGGCAGTTTCGTCGATATTCTGGCCGCCGCCGGCGCCACGCACATCGAATGGCGCGAAGAACTGCTGACCATTGATGACCCTGCGCAACTGGCCAATGCCACCCAGAAACGGGGCCTTGAAAGTGTCTATTCCTCACCGATGGAGTTGTGGCTGGCCGGCCAGTCGAAACCCAATCCCAACCTGATCACCACTCTGCAACGCGCCCAGGCTTTCGGCGCCAAATGGCTGAAGGTTTCCCTGGGTTATTTCACCGACAACAGCGACCTGCAAACCCTGTCCCAAGTGCTGGGGAAAAGTGCCGTGCAGCTGTTGGTGGAGAATGACCAGACCTTGCATGGCGGGCGCATCGAACCCTTCCAGCGCTTTTTCGCTGCCGTCGAGCACCACCACCTGCCGATCAAGATGACCTTCGATATCGGCAACTGGCACTGGCAGGACCAGCCGGCCGCCAACGCCGCGCGGCTGCTCGGTCGTCATGTCGGCTATGTGCACTGCAAAGCCGTATCACGCCGCGCCGACGGCAAACTGGCCGCCATGCCACCCACCGCCAGCGACTTGCAGCTGTGGGAACAACTGCTGCGGCACATGGCCCAAGGCGTGATGCGGGCGGCGGAATATCCGCTGCAAGGTGAGGATTTGCTGCAACTCACCACCGAGCATGTCGCGACCCTCGCCCGCCTCGGCCAACCACGCCTGGAGACTGCTCATGTCTGAGTTCGATATTCTCTCGTTCGGCGAAACCATGGCGATGTTCGTTGCCGAACAAAACGGTGAACTGGCTGACGTCGATTATTTCCACAAACGCATTGCTGGCGCCGACAGCAACGTCGCCATCGGCCTGTCGCGGTTGGGATTCAAGGTGGCGTGGCTGAGCCGGGTCGGTGCCGATTCCCTGGGTCGCTTCGTCATCGACACCCTGGAGAAAGAAGGTCTGAACTGTAGCAACGTCGCCATCGACTCCGCACACCCGACCGGTTTTCAGCTCAAATCCCGCACCGACGATGGCGGCGATCCCGTGGTCGAGTATTTCCGGCGCGGTTCGGCGGCGAGTCATCTGTCGCCACATTCGATCGTGCCTGAATTGCTCAAGGCCCGGCACTTGCACGCCACCGGCATTCCCCCGGCGCTGTCCACCAGCGCTCGGGAAATGTCTTTCGAATTGATGACCCGCATGCGCGAGGCCGGGCGTAGCGTGTCCTTTGACCCGAATCTGCGCCCGAGTCTGTGGGCCAGCACGCAACTAATGATCGGCGAAATCAATCGCCTCGCCGCCCTCGCCCATTGGGTGCTACCGGGCTTGAGCGAAGGTCGCCTGCTGACCGGTTACGAAGACCCGGCCGACATCGCGGCGTTTTACCTCGACCAGGGCGCCGAAGCCGTGGCGATCAAGCTGGGGCCGCACGGAGCGTATTACCGCACCCATTTGGATCAAGGCTTTGTGGCAGGCGTGCCCGTGGAAACCGTGGTCGACACCGTCGGTGCCGGCGATGGGTTTGCCGTCGGCATGATCAGCGCGCTCCTGGAGAACCACAGCTTTGCCGACGCCGTGAAACGGGCCAACTGGATTGGCAGCCGGGCGGTGCAGAGTCGGGGGGATATGGAGGGGTTGCCTACTCGATCCGAAATGTCTGCCGAATTTGAAGCCGCCTTCGCGAGCAGGCTCG
>DQGF01000326.1:0-902 GCA_003525045.1 Pseudomonas sp.
CTGCTCGCGAAGAGGCCGGCACGTACAGCCAATTACTTGTCTGGATACTCCCGATGCATCTGCTCCAGCAACGCATCCTTATCCAACCACAACTGATTGATCCACCCCTGAAACTGCAATCGATACTCGCCATCCTGGTCGTAATTCCTGCCAATGAACTGCGGCGGAATCTTCAGCTCCTGAAAATGCACCACCACATCCTTCACGTTCCCACAGAGCAAATCCCAATACCCCGGACGCCCGCCCGGGTAGTGAATGGTCACGTTGACGATCGACTCCAGTTGCTCACCCATCGCATCCAGCACAAACGCGATGCCACCGGCCTTGGGCTTGAGCAGATACTTGAACGGTGATTTCTGCTGCGCGTGTTTGCCTTCGGTAAAGCGCGTGCCTTCGACGAAATTGAAAATGCCCACCGAGTCATGGCGGAACTTCGCACAGGTCTTGCGTGTGGTTGCCAGGTCCTTGCCTTTCTTTTCCGGGTGCTTTTCCAGATAGGCCTTGGAGTAGCGCTTCATGAACGGAAAGCCCAGCGTCCACCAGGCCAGGCCAATCACCGGCACCCAGATCAGCTCCTGCTTGAGAAAGAACTTCAGTGGCTGGATGCGCCGGTTGAGCACGTACTGCAGCACCATGATGTCGACCCAGCTCTGGTGATTGCTGGTGATCAGGTACGAGTGGCGATAGTCCAGGCTTTCAAGGCCGCTGAGGTGCCAGCGGGTGCGACAGACCAGGTTCATCCAGGCTTTGTTGTTGCTGATCCAGGCTTCGTGGGTATGGCTCATCAGCCAGCGCGTGAAGCGCTGGGTGAGGGCGAAGGGCAATACCTTGAAGATCGCCACGCAGAACAGGAAAGAGCACAGCAAAATGGTATTGAGTGCCAGCAACAACGATGCAATCAC
>DQGF01000326.1:1294-3084 GCA_003525045.1 Pseudomonas sp.
GCTTGAATCGCGGTCAACGCGATGGTGTAGACGATGTCATCGACCTGCGCGCCGCGCGGCAGGTCGTTCACCGGTTTGCGCAGGCCTTGCAGCATCGGTCCGAGGCTGACGCAGTCGGCGCTGCGCTGCACGGCTTTGTGGGTGGTGTTGCCGGTGTTCAGGTCGGGGAACACGAACACCGTGGCGCGACCGGCCACCTGGCTGTTCGGCGCCAGTTGCCGCGCGACGGTTTCGTTGGCGGCGGCGTCGTATTGCAGCGGGCCATCGATCAGCAGCGAGTGTTGTTGTTCATGGGCGAGCAACGTGGCCTCGCGCACCTTCTCGACTTCTTCGCCGCTGGCCGATTCACCGCTGGAGTAGCTGATCATCGCCACGCGCGGGGTGATGCCGAAAGCTGCCGCCGAATCGGCGCTTTGCAGGGCGATCTCGGCCAATTCGCTGGCACTCGGGTGCGGGTTCATCACGCAGTCGCCGTAGACCAGCACCTCTTCCGGAAACAGCATGAAGAACACCGACGACACCAGCGTGCAGCCCGGTGCGGTCTTGATCAGCTGCAGCGCCGGGCGAATGGTGTTGGCGGTGGAGTGAATGACCCCGGATACCAGGCCGTCGACTTCATCCAGCGCCAGCATCATGGTGCCGATTACCACGGTGTCTTCCAATTGTTGCTCGGCCATTGGCGCGTTGAGGCTTTTGCTTTTGCGCAGGGCGACCATGGGTTCGACGTAGCGCTCGCGGATCAGGTCCGGGTCGAGAATCTCCAGCCCCGGCGGCAGCTCGATGCCTTGGGCGCGGGCCACGGCTTCGACATCCGCGGGTTTGGCCAGCAACACGCAACGGGCGATACCTCGCGCCTGGCAGATCGCCGCTGCTTGCACGGTCAACGGCTCGCTGCCTTCGGGCAGGACGATGCGCTTGTTGGCAGCCTGGGCGCGCTGGATCAGTTGATAGCGGAACACCGCCGGCGACAGGCGCATTTCGCGGGGCGTGCCGCAGCGCTGGTGCAGCCAGTTGGCGTCGAGGTGGCTGGCGACGAAGTCGGTGATGATCTCCGCACGCTCGCGGTCATCGATCGGGATTTCCTTGTTCAGGCCGTTCAGCTGGTTGGCGGTATCGTAGGAACCGGTGCTCACCGACAACACCGGGAGTCCCGCCTGCAACGCACCGCGACAGAGGTCCATGATGCGCGGATCGGGCAGGGTGTCGCTGGTCAACAGCAGGCCGGCCAGGGGCACGCCATTCATGGCGGCGAGGCTGACGGCAAGGATGATGTCGTCGCGATCGCCGGGGGTGACCACCAGCACGCCGGGCTTGAGCAGTTCCACGGTGTTGCGCATGGTGCGGGCGCAGATAATGATTTTGGTCATGCGCCGGGTTTCGTAATCACCGGCATTGAGAATCTGCGCGCCCATCAGGTCGGCGACGTCGCGGGTGCGCGGCGCGTTGAGTTCCGGCTGGAACGGAATGCAGCCGAGCAATTTGAAATCGCCGCTGCGCAGCAAGGGCGAGTGCTCCTTCATGCGCGAGGCGAAGGCCTCCATGCTTTCGTCGGTCTTGACCTTGTTGAGGATCACGCCGAGGACTTTCGGGTCTTTTGGCCCGCCGAACAATTGCGCCTGCAATTCCACCCGGCCGGACAGTTCGGCCAGCACTTCGTTTTCCGGCGCCGAAACCAGGATCACGTCGGCATCAAGGCTTTTGGCCAAGTGCAGATTGACCCGCGCGGCATAGCTGGCGCTGCGGGTCGGGACCATGCCTTCGACGATCAGCACATCTTTGCCGATGGCGGC
>DQGF01000326.1:3371-3528 GCA_003525045.1 Pseudomonas sp.
TCGACGATCAGCACGTCTTTGCCGATGGCGGCTTGCTGATAGAGGGTGATGATTTCTTCGAGCAACTCGTCGAGCTGGCCGTCACCGAGCATGCGTTCGACGTGGGCCAGGCCCAGTGGCTGCGTAAGTTTAAGGCCGTGGGTGCGGGCCACGAGTT
>DQGF01000326.1:3822-5492 GCA_003525045.1 Pseudomonas sp.
GACCGTGGGTGCGGGCCACGAGTTCGGTGGAGCGTTCAGGCCCGGTATCCCCCGGATGAGGCTGGGCAATCGGTTTGAAAAAGCCGACCTTGAGGCCGGCCCGCTCAAGGGTACGCACCAGCCCAAGGCTGATAGAGGTCAGACCCACACCAAAATCGGTGGGTGCGATAAAAAAAGTTTGCATGCGAATTCTCTGGAGGTGCATGGCAATGGGCGACGGCCTATAACTGGCTATCTGCCGAAATCAGTCGCCAAGGTTATCGCTAACCGAGCCTTGTGCGCACCAACCGCAAGCAAAGGGCTGGCCTATTTTTTCATTACGCAGCAAAGGGTTCAGGACCCAGGCCCGGGACTGCCACGGCGGCTGATGGCGCAGGTGCTGGGTGTGACCGCAGGAAAGCTCGGCGACCCAGTGGCCGTCTTCGTCCTGATGAAAGCCCATGACCGTCGAGATTTGCGCCGCGGTCCGTCTGTCCGGGTTGTGTTCGCTTTCGGGCGATTGCTTCGCTAAACTTGGTCTTTCAATATTCTTATGCAAAAGGTCTCGCCCCATGCTGATCGCCGCCAATAAGGCTGTCTCCATCGACTATACCCTGACCAACGACGCTGGTGAGATCATCGACAGCTCCGCCGGCGGCGCACCGCTGGTCTACCTGCAAGGCGCAGGTAACATCATTCCGGGCCTGGAAAAGGCGCTGGAAGGCAAGGCAGTCGGTGACGAACTGACGGTCGCCGTAGAACCTGAAGATGCCTACGGCGAATACGCTGCCGAACTGGTCAGCACCCTGAGCCGCAGCATGTTCGAAGGCGTGGACGAGCTGGAAGTGGGCATGCAGTTCCACGCTTCCGCTCCGGACGGCCAGATGCAGATCGTCACCATCCGCGATCTGGACGGCGACGATGTCACCGTCGACGGCAACCACCCGTTGGCCGGTCAGCGCCTGAATTTCCAGGTTAAGATCATCGAGATCCGTGATGCCAGCCAGGAAGAAGTCGCTCATGGTCACGTCCATGGCGAAGGTGGCCATCATCACTGATTTTCTGCGCTAAGCTCAGAGAGCTGGAGAGGCGCCCGAGGGCGCCTTTTTAGTCCGCGGCTGTCCCTGGCGACACCGCCAAGTGGCTGTTTCAAGAAGAACACGGGAATCTGGAGTTCGTTCATGAGTGCTTTTCACGACCTTAAATTGACAGCCCTGGATGGTCAGGAGCTACCGCTGGCACCCCTCAAGGGGCACGTCGTGCTTGTGGTCAACGTCGCCTCCAAATGTGGCTTGACCCCACAATACGCGGCGCTGGAAAACCTCTACCAGCAATACAAGGGCCGGGGTTTCAGCGTGCTGGGCTTGCCGTGCAACCAGTTTGCCGGGCAGGAACCGGGCACCGAGCAAGAGATCCTGGCGTTCTGTAACCTCAACTATGGCGTGACCTTTCCATTGTCCAACAAGCTGGAAGTTAACGGGCACGATCGTCATCAGTTGTACCGTCTGCTGGCGGGCGAGGGGGCGGAGTTTCCCGGGGACATTACCTGGAACTTCGAAAAGTTCCTGCTGGGCAAGGATGGTCGCGTACTGGCGCGGTTCTCGCCGCGTACACCGCCGAATGATCCTTCTGTCATCCAGGCGATCGAAAAAGCCCTGAGCTGACATCCCCTCCTGTAGGAGCGAGCTTGC
>DQGF01000297.1:0-2549 GCA_003525045.1 Pseudomonas sp.
CTCGCGAAGGCGGTGTATCAGCCGACATCAATGCTGAATGTAAAGCCCCCTTCGCGAGCAAGCCCGCTCCCACAGGGAACGATGTCGATCACACGTTCCGGTTTTCGTCTCATCCGACCCGCTACTAAGGAACTAGCAATCTCAGCACTGCGGGCAATTGTTCCAAGGGCGGCGGCGCCCAAGAATCTGCACCAGACCGGGAAAATTTCCCGGGTATAACAAAAACCGCAGAGGCAGCCGTCATGACCCAACCCGTACGTCGCCAACCCTTCGTCTTGAGCCTGTTGCTCAGTGCCATGCTGTTGTCCGGCAGCGCATTGGCCGGCGTCACCGATCAGGAAATCCTTCAGGACCCCAAAAACCCTGAGCAGATCGTCACCAACGGTCTGGGCGTCCAGGGTCAGCGTTACAGCCCGCTCGACACCCTCAACGTCAACAACGTGAAGGACCTGCGGCCCGTCTGGGCGTTCTCCTTCGGTGGCGAAAAGCAACGCGGTCAGCAAGCACAGCCGTTGATCAAGGACGGCGTGATGTATATGACCGGCTCCTATTCACGCGTGTTCGCGGTGGATGCGCGCACCGGCAAGAAACTCTGGCAATACGATGCGCGCCTGCCCGATGACATTCGCCCGTGCTGCGACGTGATCAACCGTGGCGTCGCACTGTACGGCGACCTGGTGTTCTTCGGCACCCTCGACGCCAAACTCGTGGCGCTGAACAAGGACACCGGCAAGGTGGTCTGGAGCAAGAAGGTCGCCGATCACAAAGAAGGCTACTCCATCAGCGCCGCGCCCATGGTGATCAACGGCAAACTGATTACCGGCGTGGCCGGTGGCGAGTTCGGGGTGGTCGGCAAGATTGAAGCCTACGACCCGAAAAACGGCGATCTGCTGTGGACACGTCCGACCGTCGAAGGCCACATGGGCTACGTCTACAAGGACGGCAAGGCAGTAGAAAATGGTATCTCCGGTGGCGAAGCGGGCAAGACCTGGCCCGGCGATCTGTGGAAAACCGGTGGTGCCGCTCCCTGGCTCGGCGGCTACTACGACCCGGAAACCAATCTGCTGCTGTTCGGCACCGGCAACCCGGCGCCGTGGAACTCGCACCTGCGTCCTGGCGACAACCTTTACTCCTCGTCGCGCCTGGCGCTCAACCCGGACGACGGCACCATCAAGTGGCACTTCCAGAGCACGCCCCACGATGGCTGGGACTATGACGGCGTGAACGAGCTGGTGTCCTTCAACTACACCGAAGGCGGCAAAGAAATCAAAGCCGCCGCCACTGCCGACCGCAACGGCTTCTTCTATGTGCTGGACCGCACCAACGGCAAATTCATCCGCGGCTTCCCGTTCGTGGACAAGATCACCTGGGCCACCGGGCTCGATAAAGAGGGCCGGCCGGTCTACAACGAAGCCAGCCGTCCGGGCGCACCGGGCAGCGAGGCCAAAGGCAGTTCGGTATTCGTCGCCCCAGCGTTCCTCGGCGCGAAAAACTGGATGCCGATGGCGTACAACAAGGACACCGGGCTGTTCTATGTACCGTCCAACGAGTGGGGCATGGACATCTGGAACGAAGGCATCGCCTACAAGAAAGGCGCGGCGTTCCTCGGTGCCGGGTTCACCATCAAACCGTTGAATGAAGACTACATCGGCGTGCTGCGCGCCATTGACCCGAAAACCGGCAAGGAAGTCTGGCGCCACAAGAACTACGCGCCGCTATGGGGCGGGGTGCTGACCACCAAGGGCAACCTGGTGTTCACCGGCACCCCGGAAGGTTTCCTGCAGGCGTTCAACGCCAAGACCGGCGAGAAAGTCTGGGAATTCCAGACCGGCTCCGGCGTGCTCGGCTCGCCTGTGACCTGGGAAATGGACGGTGAACAATACGTCTCGGTGCTGTCCGGTTGGGGTGGTGCTGTTCCGCTTTGGGGCGGCGAAGTGGCCAAGCGGATCAAGGACTTCAACCAGGGCGGGATGCTCTGGACGTTCAAGTTGCCCAAAGACCTGGTCGCCAAACACTAATCCTAAATCCACCGCACAACCCCTGTGGGAGCGGGCTTGCTCGCGAAAGCGGTATGTCAGTCACATCAATGTTGGATGTGCCGCCGCCTTCGCGAGCAAGCCCGCTCCCACAGGTAGATTTGCCAAATGAAAATATGCGCAAACCTACGACCAAATAACGAGAATCCCCCTGCCAACGGCGCATTCGTCTGGCACGTGGGGCTCTCTACTATCGTTCCATCGCCTGTTTGCCCGACAGGCATCGACCCAGACAGAGGCCCACCATGATCTACGCACAACCCGGAACACCAGGCGCCGTCGTTACGTTCAAGGCGCGCTACGGCAATTTCATCGGCGGCGAATTCGTCGCCCCAATCAATGGTGAGTACTTCACCAACACCTCACCGGTCACCGGTGAAGTGATCGCCGAATTCCCGCGCTCCAGTGCCGCCGACATCGACAAAGCCCTCGATGCGGCACACGCCGCTGCTGACGCCTGGGGCAAGACCTCGGCGCAGGATCGTTCGCGGGTGCTGCTGAAAATCGCCGACC
>DQGF01000297.1:2848-3804 GCA_003525045.1 Pseudomonas sp.
GGTGCTGCTGAAAATCGCCGACCGCATCGAGCAGAATCTGGAAATCCTCGCCGTGACCGAAACCTGGGACAACGGCAAGGCCGTGCGCGAAACCTTGAATGCCGACGTACCGCTGGCCGCCGACCATTTCCGCTACTTCGCCGGCTGCATCCGCGCTCAGGAAGGCGGCGCCGCCGAGATCAACGAACTGACCACCGCCTATCATTTCCACGAACCCCTGGGCGTGGTCGGGCAGATCATCCCGTGGAACTTCCCGCTGCTGATGGCCGCCTGGAAACTGGCCCCGGCCCTGGCTGCCGGCAACTGCGTGGTGCTCAAACCCGCCGAACAGACGCCGCTGTCGATCATGGTCTTCGCCGAGCTGATCGCCGACTTGCTGCCGGCCGGCGTGCTGAACATTGTCCAGGGGTTCGGACGCGAAGCGGGTGAAGCGCTGGCCACCAGCAAGCGCATCGCCAAAATCGCGTTCACCGGCTCGACCCCGATCGGCGCGCACATCATGCATTGCGCCGCCGAGAACATCATTCCAAGCACCGTGGAGCTGGGTGGCAAATCGCCGAACATCTTCTTCGAAGACATCATGAACGCCGAACCGCAGTTCATCGAGAAAGCTGCCGAAGGCCTGGTGCTGGCGTTCTTCAACCAGGGCGAAGTCTGCACCTGTCCATCGCGAGCGTTGGTGCAGGAGTCGATCTACGACGACTTCATGAAAGTGGTGATGAAGAAGATCGTCAAGATCAAGCGCGGCAACCCGCTGGACACCGACACCATGGTTGGCGCCCAGGCGTCCGAGCAGCAATACGACAAGATCCTCTCGTACCTGAAAATCGCCCAGGAGGAGGGTGCCGAACTGCTCACCGGCGGCGCGGCCGAGCGTCTTGAGGGTGACTTGTCGACGGGTTACTACATCCAGCCGACCCTGCTCAAGGGTCACAACAAAATGCGCGTGTTCCAGG
>DQGF01000297.1:3987-4256 GCA_003525045.1 Pseudomonas sp.
CTTTCGTACCTGGAAATCGCCAAGGGCGAAGGCGCCGAGCTGCTGACCGGCGGCAAGGTGGAAAAACTCGAGGGCAACCTGGCGACCGGGTATTACATCCAGCCGACCCTGCTCAAGGGCACCAACAAAATGCGCGTGTTCCAGGAAGAAATCTTCGGCCCGGTGGTGGGTATCACCACCTTCAAGGACGAAGCTGAAGCCCTGGCCATCGCCAACGACAGCGAGTTCGGCCTCGGCGCCGGCCTGTGGACCCGCGACATCAACCGCGC
>DQGF01000297.1:4555-6316 GCA_003525045.1 Pseudomonas sp.
CGCGACATCAACCGCGCCTACCGTATGGGCCGGGCGATCAAGGCGGGTCGCGTGTGGACCAACTGCTACCACCTGTACCCGGCGCATGCCGCGTTCGGTGGCTACAAGAAGTCCGGTGTCGGTCGTGAGAATCACAAGATGATGCTCGATCACTATCAGCAGACCAAAAACCTGCTGGTGAGCTATGACATCAATCCGATGGGGTTCTTCTGATTCGACAGAAAACCGTGTGATGGCTTTCGCGGGCAAGCCTCGCTCCTACGGATCACCTGAATCTGTAGGAGCGAGGCTTGCCCGCGAATGGCCTTTTCTGACACCCCGCAACACCCCCTACCAACGCACGCCGCTGCCTCGTTCGAAAGTAGCATTCGGTCGCCCCGCACCCCGTGCATTAATGGCCTTACCGGAATCGTCCGGCACAAGAAGAGGATTGACCCATGTGGACTAAACCCGCGTTTACCGATCTGCGTATTGGCTTCGAAGTGACGATGTATTTCGCCAACCGCTGACTGTTCACCCGGCCAGCCGTTGCGTTGGCCGGGCCTGCCTTCTGGAGCATCGCCCATGCACATCCGTGTTCTCGGTTCCGCCGCTGGTGGTGGTTTCCCGCAGTGGAACTGCAACTGCCGCCAGTGCGCCGGCATGCGCAACGGTAGCCTGCGAGCGCAACGGCGCACGCAGTCGTCCATTGCGTTGAGCGATAACGGTGTGGAGTGGGTGTTGTGCAATGCTTCACCGGACATCCGCGCACAACTCGAGCGTTTCCCAACGCTGCAACCTGCCCGGCGCCTGCGCGATACGGCGATTGCCGGCGTCGTGCTGATGGACAGCCAGATCGACCATTGCACCGGCCTGTTGAGCCTGCGCGAAGGTTGCCCGCATTCGGTGTGGTGCACCGAGCGGGTTCACGAAGACCTGAGCAGCGGCTTCCCGTTATTCACCATGCTCAAGCACTGGAACGGCGGTTTGCAGTGGCAACCCATCGGTCTGGATCGTGAGCCGTTCGGCATCGCGGCCTGCGAACACCTGCAGTTTCGCGCGATCCCCTTGGTCAGCAACGCACCACCGTACTCGCCCAATCGCGGCAATCCTCAGCCGGGGGACACCATTGGCCTGTTTATCGAAGACCGGCGCAGTGGCGCATCACTGTTCTATGCCCCGGGCCTGGGGCAGATCGATGACGAAGTCCTGAGCTGGATGCAACGTGCCGATTGCCTGTTGCTGGACGGCACCCTGTGGTGTGACGACGAGATGCGCGTGTGCGAAGTCGGCCAGAGCCTGGGCAGTGAAATGGGGCACCTGTCGCAAAGCGGCCCCGGCGGCATGCTTGAAGTGCTGGAGGGATTTACCCGTCAGCGCAAGGTGCTGATCCATATCAACAACACCAATCCGATCCTTGATGAAGACTCGGCCGAGCGGGCGTTGCTGGAGCGGCGGGGGATTGAAGTGGCCTACGACGGCATGAGTATTGTGCTGTAACGGATGGCCCCTTCGCGGGCAAGCCTCGCTCCTACAGGGTTGCGTCGTACGCGATTTCACGGCCAACCCATAACCCGTAGGAGCGAGGCTTGCCCGCGAAGAGGCCAGATCAGGCACCGCAGAAATCCCGGAGAACCACAATGACTGCCACCCCAATGACCTCCACCGAATTCGAGCAGGCCCTGCGCGCCAAAGGCGCCTACTACCACATCCACCACCCATTCCACCAAGCCATGTACACCGGCCGCGCCAGTCGCGCGCAGATCCAGGGCTGGGTCGCCA
>DQGF01000297.1:6646-6860 GCA_003525045.1 Pseudomonas sp.
CAGGTGAACATTCCCCTGAAGGATGCCGCGATCCTCGCTAACTGCCCGGACCGCGAGGTACGCCGCGAATGGCTGCAACGAATTCTCGACCACGACGGCGTGCCCGGCAGTGAAGGCGGCATCGAAGCCTGGCTACGATTGGGCGAAGCCGTGGGGCTGGATCGCGAACACATTCTCTCGCAAGAGCTGGTGCTGCCGGGCGTACGGTTCGCCG
>DQGF01000536.1:0-2989 GCA_003525045.1 Pseudomonas sp.
AAGCCTCGCTCCTACAGTGGATCGCGTGATCCCTGTAGGAGCGAGGCTTGCCCGCGAAGCTCTTCAACGGCCCAGATACATCCGCGTCGTAAGCAAATAAACCGGCAACCCTGACACCAATATCAACAACGCCGCATAAGGCGCCGCCGCCGCAAACTCCACATTCGCGGTATGTGCCCACACCTCCGTCGCCAACGTATTGAGCCCGGTCGGACTCAGCAGCAGCGTCGCCGTTAGTTCCTTCATCGCATCCAGAAACACCAGGGAAAACGCTGCGCCCAGCGCCGGGAAGATAATCGGCAAGGTCACTCGGCAGAACGCGCTGAAAGACGACGCCCCCAGCGTGCGGGCCGCTTCTTCCAGTTGCGGCGCAGCCTTGTTCAGCGCCGTACGAATCGGCGCCTGCGCCAGCGGCAGAAACAGCAGCGCATAAGCAATCAGCAGCAGCGCCGATGTCTGGTACAGCACCGGCACATAGTGCAGCGCGAAGTACACCAGCGTCAGCGCAATCACCAATCCTGGCAGTGCATGCAGCAGGTACGGCAAGCGTTCAGCCCAGATCGCCAGTTGGCCTTTGTAACGCACTACCAGCAACCCTACCGGCACAGCGAGCACCAGGCACAGCGCCGCGCCGCCCAGGGACAGCGCCAGGGACGACAGCAAAGCCTCGCTGATCGCCGCGACCGGGAATGCCGCCGACGAACCCACCGCCAGCCAGTACACCAACATGCCCAGCGGAATGCCGCTGCCGATGATCGCCAGCGCCAGGCAGTAAAGCTGTCCGGCCGCCGTCCATGGGCCAAGACGAACCTGTTCCGCACGCCGCGCCGCGCCCTGGCCAGTGCGTACGTGTCGGCCTTTGCCGCGTACTCGCAGTTCCAGCCACAGCAGTATCAGGCACAGTGCCAGCAGCACCGCAGAGAGCATTGCTGCGTTGGCGTTGCTGAATTCGAGTTCGAACTGCTGATAAATCGCCGTGGTGAAGGTCTGCAGACCAATGATCGACAAGGCGCCGAATTCCACCAGCATGTGCAGGGCGATCAACAGTGAGCCGGCCAGCAACGATGGCCAGAGCAGCGGTAGAGTGATCCTGAAGAACACGCCCCAGCGATTTTGACCCAGCGTCCGAGCGGATTCTTCCAGGGAAGGATCAAGGTTGCGCAGGGTCGCCGCCACCGGCAGAAATATCAGCGGATACTTGGACAGGGTCATCACCAGAATCGCCCCGCCCAGGCCTTCGAAGTGCGCGCTCAGGGATACCCAGGTAAAGCTGCTGACGAATGCTGGCACGGCGAATGGCAGGCACAGAATCACGCCCCACAGTCGCCTTCCCGGCAGATTGCTGCGTTCCAGCAGCCAGGCCAGTGACAGCCCGATCACGCCGCAAGCCAGTGTTACCCCGACCATCAGCGCCAGAGTGTTGCGCAGCAGACCGAACACATAAGGCCGCCACAGCAGATGCAGCGCTTCTGCCCAGCCCGCCTGCCAGGTCTTGAGCCCGACGTACGCCAGCGGCAGCAGGCTGAGCGCTACCAGCAGCAGGACCGGCAGCAGCAGCCAGATCGACGGCCGCTTGCGCCTTGGTACATAACCCCCGCGCGAGGCAGGGGCGGATAACGATGCGCTCATCAGTTCAAGCCAACGTCGCGTTCCAGGTCCAGGGCTTCTTCGGCGTTGCCGAGGTCGGCCGGAGTGATTTTCGGCGCTTCCAGTTCGCTGAACGGTTTTAGGCCGCGATCCGATTGCATGCCTTTGTGCAGCGGGTATTCGGCGGTGGTCTGGGTGATCACGCGCTGGCCTTCCTCACTGGCCATGTAGGCGAGCAATTGCTGCGCTTGTGTTGGATGCTTGCTGGATTTCAGAACGGCGGCGCTGGAAACGCTGATCAGCCCGCCGACGTCACCGCCGGTGAAGTAATGCAGTTTCGAATCGAGATGGCCTTTTTCACGCTGCAAGGCGAACCAGTAGTAGTTGTTCACCAGCACGGTGGCGACTTCGCCGTTTTCCACGGCCTTCAGTGCAACCATGTTGTTGCTGTAAGTCTTGCCGAACGCACGCAGGCCGGTCAGCCATTCTTCGGCCGCGTCCATGCCGTGCACCTTGATGATCGCCACGGCTTGTTCCTGGAAGGCGCCGCTGGTGGGTACAAAGCCGACCTTGCTTTGCCATTTCGGATCGGAAAATTCCATTACCGATTTGGGCAGATCTTTTTCATCGATCAGTTTGGGGTTGAAAGCAACGACGCGGACCCGCGCCGTGATGCCAATCCAGGTGCCATTGCCGGCGACGTAGTCTTTCGGCAGAACGGCAAGGGTGGCAGCATCGGTCTGTGCCAACAGGCCTTGTTCGCCAAGTTTGTTCAGGGGTGGCGACTCTTCGGTGTAGATCACATCGGCGGGGGAGCGATCGCCCTCTTCGACAACCTGGCTGGCAAGCTGGTTGCTGCTGCCTTTACGCACGTTGACATGAATCCCGGTCTTGGTTTCGAAGGCTTTGGCGATGGCGTCGCCGACTTCCTTGTGTTGGCCGTTGTAGAGCGTCAGGGAAACCGGGTCGGCGGCTTGGGTGAGGGGAGTGGCGAGTGCCAGGCCGAGCAGGGTAATGGTCAGGCCGCGGCGCAGGGTATTTCGAAACATCATTCGCAAGGTTCCTCGCTGTCGCATTGCAAAAACTTGTAACAATGATAAACGATATTGTTTCTCATGTGCGCTTTGCAGGCTGGACGAGGGTTCGCTAGAGCGGTTGCTGCAGATGTGATATCTGTCAGTGAGGCTCAATCCCTGTGGGAGCGGGCTTGCTCGCGAAGAGGGAGTGTCAGCCGACATTGATGTCGCTGATACGCCGCTTTCGCGAGCAAGCCCGCTCCCACAGGGATTCGATATTGATTAGAGATTTCTGGAGGCCAGAAACGCAAAAACCCGCTTTCGCGGGTTTCTGTGAAATTCAAGATCGTGACCTTGAATTTGAATTGGTGCCCAGAAGAAGACTC
>DQGF01000536.1:3363-4785 GCA_003525045.1 Pseudomonas sp.
TACCAATTTCACCATCTGGGCATCTCTTCAGCGTTGCCGCTGTTGATGTGGCGCACTATACGGAGCGCTTTTTAATCTGTAAACCCCTGATTTAATTTTAATAAATCTGGAGCCGGAAATGCAAAAAACCCGCTTTCGCGGGTTTTTGTGCGAGCCTTGAAATTGATCTAATCTCAAGCTCGAAATTGGTGCCCAGAAGAAGACTCGAACTTCCACGACCTTGCGGTCACCAGCACCTGAAGCTGGCGTGTCTACCAATTTCACCATCTGGGCAGTATCGGCAACGCGTCTGCGTCGTCGATGGCGCGCACTATACGGAGCGTCTTTTTAACTGTAAACCCCTGGCATCAAAAAAACCTGGAAAATTTTACCAGTGGCATTTAAATCAGCTTTGCGATGTCGATAAAGGGCTTTAGATGGGCTGTCATAGCCTGAAATTTCCCGTTTCATTACGCCTATGCCAAACTAACCCACATATAGACAAGGTGAAAACTCTCTAATGGCCGATTGGCAGTCCCTCGATCCCGAGGCCGCTCGTGAAGCGGAAAAATATGAAAACCCTATTCCTAGCCGCGAACTGATCCTTCAGCACCTTGCTGATCGGGGTTCGCCTGCTAACCGCGAGCAGCTGGTCGAAGAGTTTGGTCTGACCACAGAAGACCAGATCGAAGCCCTGCGCCGCCGCCTGCGCGCCATGGAGCGCGACGCTCAACTCATCTATACCCGTCGCGGCACCTATGCGCCGGTGGACAAGCTCGACCTGATCCTCGGCCGCATCAGCGGTCACCGTGACGGCTTCGGCTTCCTGGTCCCGGACGACGGCAGTGACGACCTGTTCATGAGCCCGGCGCAAATGCGTCTGGTGTTCGATGGCGACCGTGCCCTGGCCCGCGTTTCCGGCCTGGACCGTCGCGGTCGCCGCGAAGGCATGATCGTCGAAGTGGTATCCCGTGCCCACGAGACCATTGTCGGTCGCTACTTCGAAGAGGGCGGCATCGGCTTCGTCGTTGCGGACAATCCGAAGATCCAGCAGGAAGTGCTGGTCACTCCGGGCCGTAATGCCAGCGCCAAGATCGGTCAGTTCGTCGAAGTGAAGATTACTCACTGGCCGACCCCGCGCTTCCAGCCGCAAGGCGACGTGGTCGAGGTCGTGGGTAACTACATGGCGCCGGGCATGGAAATCGATGTTGCCTTGCGCACTTACGACATTCCTCACGTCTGGCCTGAAGCTGTGCTGAAAGAAGCCGCCAAGCTCAAGCCGGAAGTCGAAGAGAAAGACAAAGAGAAGCGCATCGACCTGCGCCATCTGCCGTTCGTGACCATCGACGGTGAAGACGCTCGCGACTTCGATGATGCGGTCTTCTGCGAAGCCAAGCCGGGCAAGCTGCGCCTGTTCTCCGGCGGCTGGAAGTTGTACGTGGC
>DQGF01000536.1:5062-5188 GCA_003525045.1 Pseudomonas sp.
GCTGCGCCTGTTCTCCGGTGGCTGGAAGTTGTACGTCGCGATTGCCGACGTCTCCAGCTACGTGAAAATCGGTTCGGCCCTGGACAACGAGTCCCAGGTTCGTGGCAACTCGGTGTACTTCCCCGA
>DQGF01000536.1:5476-5916 GCA_003525045.1 Pseudomonas sp.
GGCAACTCGGTGTACTTCCCCGAGCGCGTGGTGCCGATGCTCCCTGAGCAGTTGTCCAACGGTCTGTGCTCGCTGAATCCGCACGTCGATCGGCTGGCCATGGTTTGCGAGATGACCATCTCCAAATCCGGCGAGATGACCGACTACTGCTTCTACGAAGCGGTGATTCACTCCCATGCCCGTCTGACCTACAACAAGGTCAGTGCGATGCTGGAAACGCCGAAACTCACCGAGGCGCGTCAGCTTCGCGGCGAGTACAACGACGTTTTGCCGCACCTCAAGCAGCTTTACGCACTGTACAAAGTGCTGCTGGCCGCTCGTCACGTACGTGGCGCGATCGATTTCGAAACGCAGGAAACCCGGATCATCTTCGGGACCGAGCGCAAGATTGCCGAAATCCGCCCGACCGTTCGCAACGACGCGCACAAGCTGATCGAGGA
>DQGF01000536.1:6241-6582 GCA_003525045.1 Pseudomonas sp.
ATCGAGGAATGCATGCTGGCGGCCAACGTGGCCACCGCCGAATTCCTGAAAAAGCACGAAATCCCAGCGTTGTACCGGGTTCACGATGGCCCGCCACCGGAACGCCTGGAAAAACTGCGCGCCTTCCTGGGTGAGCTCGGCCTGTCCCTGCACAAAGGCAAGGATGGCCCGTCGCCGAAGGATTACCAGGCATTGCTGGCCAGCATCAAGGACCGTCCGGACTTCCATCTGATCCAGACCGTCATGCTGCGTTCGTTGAGCCAGGCGGTGTACAGCGCCGATAACCAGGGCCACTTCGGCCTGAATTACGAAGCCTATACCCACTTCACCTCGCCGATCCG
>DQGF01000536.1:6885-7814 GCA_003525045.1 Pseudomonas sp.
TCACCTCGCCGATCCGCCGCTACCCGGACTTGCTCACGCACCGGGCGATTCGCAGCGTCATCCATTCGAAAATGGACACCCCGCACGTTCGCCGTGCCGGTGCGATGACCATTCCGAAGGCGCGCATCTATCCGTACGACGAAGCGATCCTGGAGCAGCTCGGCGAGCAATGCTCGATGAGCGAGCGCCGTGCCGACGAAGCCACTCGCGATGTTGTGAACTGGCTCAAGTGCGAGTTCATGAAAGACCGCGTGGGCGAGTCGTTCCCGGGTGTAATCACTGCCGTGACCGGTTTCGGCCTGTTCGTCGAGCTGACTGACATCTACGTCGAAGGCCTGGTGCACGTCACCGCGCTGCCGGGCGATTACTACCACTTCGATCCTGTGCATCACCGCTTGGCCGGTGAGCGTACCGGTCGCAGCTTCCGCCTTGGCGACACCGTTGAAGTGCGCGTGATGCGCGTCGACCTCGACGAGCGCAAGATCGACTTCGAGATGGCTGAAAAAACCATCAGCGCGCCAATCGGCCGCAAGAAGCGCGGAACGGAAAAAACCGAGCCAGCCACCAAGGCTGCTGCTAAAACCGCAGCGGAGCCGGCCCCGGCGAAAACCGGTCGTCGTCCAGCCAAGGAAAAAGCGGTCGAGGCCTATCGCCCGAGCGATGCCGCGGCGAAAAACGCTGAGCTGCGCAAAAGCCGTGAAATGAAGCAGGCCTTGCTGTCTGAAGCGAAAAGCGGCGGTAAAGCGGCGTCTGGGGGAAAGACCGGACGGTCGGCGCCTGACAAGGCTCCCGGCGGCAAGCCAGCCAAACCGAGTAAACACCGCAAGGGCCCGCCGAAAGCGGGTTCTGCTCCAGCTGCCAAAAGCGGCGGGGGACGTAAACCTAAGGCCAAGCCATGAGTCAGTTGGAAAAAATCTACGGCGTGCATG
>DQGF01000349.1:0-7616 GCA_003525045.1 Pseudomonas sp.
GCGGCGTTCCGACGAAAGCGGTGTGTCAGGCTACGGAAAATCTATTTCTCGAACCCGTTCGAAGGGAATACATCACTACCGCGCCAGCGCCGAACCGAACGCTGGAAGAACAGACTGTTGGGCACTTGCACCATGGCGCTGCCGGTACCGAGTTCTTCGGCTTCGATCAGCGTGGTGTACAGCAGATTGATCGCCACCACCCGCCCCTTGACCCCGAGCTTGTCGGTGGTGTCCACCAGCTCGACCACGTCACCGATGCGGAACGGTCCGACGGTATAGATCAGAATGGCGCAGAGCAGGTTGGAGAGCACGCTCCACATGGCGAAGAACGCCACCGCCGCCACCGCGACAAAGCCGGACAATGCAGTCCAGAGCACCGTGGCGGAAACCCCGAGGCGTTCCAGGACGAAAATCAGCGCACTGCCCATGATCAGCCAGCGCAGACCACCGCGCAGCGGCATCAGCAACTGCGGCGGCAATGGATAGCGCTCACCCAGGCGGGTCAGGCACTTGGCCACGAAGCGTTGGGCGATGTAACCCGTCAACAGAATCAGCAGGATTTGCCCGAAGAGCCAGAGCGGCTCGATCCACATCGCCGCCAGCGGTAGCTTGAAGGCTTCCATCAGGACAGCGCCTCCAGCTCCGCCTGCATGCTTTCGAGCAATTCCAGGGCTTCCATCCAGGCTTCTTCGAGCTCGGCTTCGCGCACCTTCAGCCGGGCTTGTTCGGCCAGTAGATCACGCAATTCGTTCTTGCGTGCCGGCTCGTAAATATCGCTGTCGCCAAGGCTGGTATCGATCTTCGCCAATTTCTCGTGCAGCTTGCCCAGCTCGGCTTCGAGCTTGTCAGCCTCACGCTTGTGCGGTGCCAGTTGCTGACGCAACGCGGCCGCTGCCTGGCGCTGGGCTTTCTTGTCGGTCTTGTCAGGATTGACCGGGGTGTTGCTGACCGGGGCGTTGCGCTGACGGTACTCCACCAGCCACCGGGTGTAGTCTTCCAGGTCGCCGTCGAATTCCTCGACCTTGCCGTCCGCCACCAGGTAGAAATTGTCGGTGGTGCTCTTGAGCAAATGGCGATCGTGGGAGACCACCAATACCGCACCGGTGAACTCCTGCAGCGCCATGGTCAGCGCCAGGCGCATTTCCAGGTCCAGGTGGTTGGTCGGTTCGTCGAGCAGCAACAGGTTCGGCCGGCCCCAGGCGATCAATGCCAACGCCAGACGGGCCTTCTCGCCACCGGAAAAATTCAGTACCGGCTCATCGATCCGCGCGCCACGGAAGTCGAACCCCCCGAGGAAGTCGCGCAGGGTCTGCTCGCGTTCGGTCGGCGCCAGGCGCTGCATATGCAGCAACGGGCTGGCCTTGGAGTCGAGCGAGTCCAGCTGATGCTGGGCGAAGTAACCGACCACGGTGTTCTCGCCACGGGTCAGTCGACCGGACAACGGCTCGAGATCACCGGAGAGATTCTTGATCAGGGTCGATTTGCCTGCACCGTTGGGGCCGAGCAGGCCGATCCGCGCGCCGGGAGTCAGTTGCAGCCTGACTTTCTCCAGCACGGTTTTGTCGCCATAGCCCAAACGAGCATCGGACAGGTCGATCAACGGACTGGAAATCTTCGTCGACTCGCGGAAGACAAAGTCGAACGGTGAATCGACGTGGGCGGCGGACAGTTCCTCCATCCGCTCCAGGGCCTTGATCCGGCTCTGGGCCTGACGGGCCTTGGTGGCCTGGGCCTTGAAGCGGGCGATGTAGCTTTCCATGTGCGCACGTTGCACCTGCTGCTTCTCGTAGGCCTGCTGTTGCTGGGCCAGACGCTCGGCACGGGCGCGTTCGAACGCGGTATAACCACCGCGGTACAGAGTGATCTTGCGTTGGTCGACGTGGGCCACGTGATCGACCACGGCATCGAGGAAGTCGCGGTCGTGGGAAATCAGCATCAACGTGCCGGGATAGCTTTTGAGCCACTCTTCAAGCCAGATGATGGCGTCGAGATCCAGGTGGTTGGTCGGCTCGTCGAGCAGCAACAGGTCCGAAGGGCACATCAAAGCTTGCGCCAGATTCAGACGCATCCTCCAGCCACCGGAGAAATCTCCTACCTGCCGATCCATCTGCTCGTTGGTGAACCCAAGCCCTGCCAGCAGCTTTCGGGCCCGGGCGTCGGCGGTGTAGCCGTCGGCGCTGTCGAGTTCCGAGTGCAGGCGGGCCTGAGCGGCACCGTCATGGGCCGCTTCGGCTGCCGCGAGGTCACGTTGCACCTCGCGCAGGCGCAGGTCGCCATCAAGCACGTAGTCGACCGCGATGCGATCGAGGGTGTCGATCTCCTGGCGCATGTGGGCGATGCGCCAGTCCGCCGGCAGGAAGCAGTCACCCGAGTCCGGGTGCAGGTCACCCAGAAGCAAGGCGAACAGGCTCGATTTGCCGGCGCCGTTGGCACCGATGAGGCCGGCTTTGTGGCCGGCGTGCAGGGTCAGCTCGGCGTCTTCTAGCAGACGTTGCGGGCCACGCTGTAAAGTCAGGTTCTGAAGTCGAATCATAATGGCGGCGGAGTCTACCAGCTTCGCTCGCAACTGGCGCGAGTAGCACTATGTCCTCTGACCTGTGGAGCTTTTCCCTTGGCACTTACGCCCGACCCGGCGTTGAGGCCGCGTGCCTGAAATTGCAGTCGGCAGGCGCAAATGTGTGTCTGCTGCTGTGTGGACTCTGGCTGGGACAGCGGGGAGTCACCTGCACCGAGCAACGATTGCAGCGGCTGCGCATCGTGGCAGAGCCCTGGGACACCGACGTTGTACAGCCGCTGCGGGCACTGCGCATGCAATGGAAATCCGCTGCGACCGGGGACATCGAACTGAATGCGTTGCGCGATCAAGTGAAGGCACTGGAGCTCGAAGCCGAGCGACATCTGTTATTGCGCCTGGAGCGATCGGCGCAAAGTTGGCCGCAGTGTGAGGTGACCGATCTATCGGCCTGGCTGGAAGGTGTGACGGCAGGTGCCGCCCACCTGGACCGCGACGCGCTGCATCAGCTGCGCGTCGCGGCAACCGGCGCTTAGGAAGCGCTGGTTGGGGTGGTGCTGGTGCTCGACGAAGCGGCTGGCGTTGGCGCAGGCGTGGTGGTCGAGGTGGTTGCTGCAGGCGAAGCCGAAGCAGACGGCGCTGGAGTCACTGGCTTGGCAGCGGGCGCAGGGGTCGGCTTGGTAGTGGCGACCGGTTTTCTCACGGCCGGTTTGGCTGCAGGCTTGGCGGCAGGTTTTGCTGCGGCAGTTTTCGCGGCAGTCGCTGGCTTGGCGGTAGCTGTTTTGGCAGCTGGCTTGGCAGCGGTTTTAGCCGCGGCAGGTTTCACGGCAGACTTGGCAGCAGGTTTCGCAGCGGCAGTTTTAGCCGCAGGTTTTGCAGCTGGCTTGGCCGCCGCGGTTTTCGCTACGGCCGGTTTCGCAGCAGCAGTTCTTGCAGCAGGTTTAGCGGCCGTTGTTTTCGCAGCAGCTGGTTTGGCAGCCGCGGTTCTAGCAGCTGGTTTCGCAGCGCTGGCGGCAACGGTTTTTCTCGCCGCAGGTTTAGCGGCTGGTTTTGCTGCGGCTTTCACCGGTGCCTTGGCGGCGGTTTTTTTAACAGGAGCCGCAGCAGGCTTGGCCGGTGCTTTTGCAGCAGCCGGTTTGGCAGCGGCTTTCTTGGCAGGTGCCGCAGCAGGCTTGGCTGAACGCAGGGACAACGCCTTGCCGACAGCCTCTTGTACACGACCGACACCCTGGGCCAGTTTCAGGCTTTCTTGAGCATCGCGCTTGAGTTGCAGAATGTAGCTGCGGGTTTCGGATTGCCGATCCTTGAGGGCATCGAGCAGGTCCTCAAGCTCCTTCATTGCGTCCTTGGCTTTGGTCTGCGCCTTGGCCTTGCCGGCCGACGCAGCGTTCTGCAATTTGGTACGGGACTTGTGCAGTTTTTCCTGCGCTTTACCGCGTTGCTTTTCCAGTTTGGCGAGCAGTTTTTCAGCATCAGCCAAGGCTTGGGAACAAGCGGTTTCCAAATGCTCGAGCAGGCTGCCCGAGAGTTGTTGGAGTAAGTGCAACGGGGTATTTACAGGCTTCTTGGTGGCCGACATGGTTTACCTCCTGGCTGACGTGGGTGCGGCTCATACTAGACCTCTGCTGCTACCGCCGCTAGGGCATGTTGACAGTATCCAAAGCACTGCGTTGCAACGGATGGAAAATGTTCTGCGCTTGCGCAAAACCAGTTCACCGTTAAGCGCATTCACACTGGCATAATCCACCGCATCTCAGGTCGGAGAGTGCCCATGTCGCGCTACCTTTTTTTATCGCTTTGCGTGTTTTTTTCCGTGGCTCAGGCCGCCGAAAAATCCAAGGAGAATGAAGCCCGCGATCTCGCTTACAGCCTGGGCGCGAGCCTCGGCGAACGCTTGCGCCAGGAGGTTCCCGACCTGCAACTTCAAGCGCTGGTCGAAGGTTTGCAGCAAGCGTATCAAGGCAAACCCCTGGCACTGCAAGACCAGCAAATCGAACAGATTCTTGCCGAGCACGAAGCCCAGGTCGCCGAGCGACCAGCCATACCGCAGAGCGAAGTCGCCCTAGAAAAAGAACAACGCTTTCTTGCCGAAGAAAAAGCCAGACCTGGGGTGCGCGAATTGGCAGACGGAATATTGCTGACGGAACTGGCTCCGGGCACCGGCGCAAAAGCCGGCCCGAACGGCAAGGTCCAGGTGGTGTATATCGGTCGCCTTCCCGACGGTTCAGTGTTCGATCAGAACAGTCAGCCGCAATGGTTCAGTCTCGACAGCGTAATCAGCGGATGGCGCAGCGCATTGCAGCAAATGCCGGTCGGCGCCAAATGGCGCCTGGTGATTCCATCAGCCCAAGCGTATGGGGCCGACGGGGCCGGCGACCTGATTGCGCCGTTCACGCCGCTGGTGTTCGAAGTCGAATTGCGCGGCGCTACGGGCTAAATGGCGCAAACGAAAAACGGCGCGCATAGCGCACCGTTTTCAACATCCAGCAGCAAAACACGTTTTGCAGGAAAAGGGTTCAGGCCTGAACCGGGTCCTCTTCCTTGTGAGCAGTGTGCAGCACTTCGATCAGGCAATCTTCCAGTTCGAAGCGCTCGTGCAACAGGCCACCCAGCTCCTTGAATTTCTCTGCGACGCATTTGCCCGCATCACACAGGTCGTTGAACGCGAGCAGCTTCTCGGTGATGACGTCGATGCGCGGGTAGATCGTCTCGGCCAGCTCCAGGCCGCGCTTGTCGTTGAAAGCCTTGGCTTCGCCCGTCAGCTGTTCGTAGATCTCGAAATGCCCGGCGGACACATAGTCGACCAGCACTCCGCAGAATTCCTGCAGCGGTTTTCGGTTTTCGCCCAGAGCCTCAGGCTTGGCGCCGAGATCATCATAGGCCCGAACCAGTTCGTGACGCTCCTGCAACCAGCGGTCGATCAGCAGATGAACTCCACCCCAACGTTCCTGAGCATTCTGACAACTTTCGAGCATGGCGGTCTCTCTTCCCTTGTGGGTCATGCTGCCCTACACCTGTCGCACACTTGAAAATCAAATATCGGCCAGGCAGAGCGTCATTCGAGCAACATAATTCCAATGACACGTGCGGGCCAGATTATGCCCGCACGACAATGGCTTCAAGGTACGCAGGAGATAAAGTTCATACAAGTGTTTAATCACCCACCAATGCCCGGTGCGACGACTCGCCGCTGAGCGGTCGCTGACACGCGACCCAGACCAGCCGCAACAGCTGGAAAACACCCAGGATCGTCATCGCAACGAAGAACAGCAGGCTCCACTCCGGAATGCTCAGGTCGAACAGTGTCCAGGAGATGTGCGTGCATTCGGCCGTTCCTTCGAACATCTGCTGCACAACGAACACCCAGGGTGTAGTTGCAAAAAGGTCCGCCAGATTCGGTATGCAGCTCGACAGCTGATGCACCTGATCGTTTTGCAACAGTACCTGCCGCCACGCTGTGATCGTACCCGCCAGACTGCAACACAGACCGAGCAGCCAATACAGAAAAGTACCGAAGCGTCCGGGACCATGTATCGAAGCCATCAGGCAGACACCCGTGAGCAGCGCCAGGCAAATCCGTTGCAACAGGCACAACCCGCAAGGCTTGAGGCCGACTGCATATTCCAGGTAATAGGAAACACCCAGGGCCAGGGCGCCTGCAATGAAAGCCATGAAAAACAAGGAGCGTGAGCAGGCCAAAGACATGGCTTTTCCGTAACTAGTGGAGACAGAAGGTTACGGTAGAGGAAAGCGCGCCAGCCTTTCAAGGCCGGCCGGCAGGGACATTTCAGCAGATGTGTAGGGAATTCCCGACAGAAACGAGAGGATCAGGTGTAGCCCCTTGTAGGATTTTGCCGCCAGCGGCCTACAAAGGTAAAAATCAGACAATGAAATGCAGACTTTGTGACAATGGTTTGCCTGTGGCGAGTGCTCTCACCACAGGTTTTTTCTGTCAGCCATTGAGTCCTGTTTCAGAACACATCACGCGTGGGCCGCTATCGGCAACGGCGCCGCCAGCAGGCGCTCATCCAACAAACCCAAGCCTTCCTGGAACAGCTGATTGCTGCGCTTGGTGTCGCCCAGTTGCGCCAGCAATCGCGCCAGTTCTGCACAGGCTTCCGGATTGCGCTGCACGCGCAGGCTGCTTTCCAGGTAGTCCCGGGCCTTGCCCCACAAGCTGCTTTGCAGACACAGGCGTCCAAGGGTCAGCAACAGGCTCGGGTCGGCCGCATGGTCCTTGAGCCAGCTTTCCGCCGTACGCAGTTGACGTGCCGGATCACCGCCGCGAACCAACCCGTAGAGGCGCGCCAGATGACTGTCGTAGTTGCGCTTGAGTGCTGCGCGCAGGACCTCTTCGGCTTCGACCTGAGCACCCAGTTGCCGCAGTTGCTCGGCATAGGCGAGCACCAGTTGCGGCTCCTGACGCTGAGCCGAGGTGAGCTGCTGCCAGGCGCGGTTGAGCGATTGCAACCCTACCGTTCCATCCTCTTCCTGATGCGCCGCCAGGGACAGGTTTTCACCCCAGGCCCGGCGTTCCAGTTCGGCCAGTTCGGCGGCTGGCAGGACTTTGTCCTTGCGCAGCTCCGGCAGCAACCGAATCACCGCCGACCAATCGCCGCGCTGTTGATGCAGACGCTGCAACTGGCGCAAGGTCTGAACGTTATGGGGATGACGCTCGTGCATGGCTTCCAGGGTCACCAGGGCACCGTCGGTGTCGCCGCGGTCGGTCTGTAATTGAGCGTGACTCAAGGCGATTGCCAGCTCGGCCTGAGGCTGTCGTTCGAGGGCGCGCTCCAGCAGGTTGTCGCTTTCCTCATAGTGACCTTGTTCGTTCGCGGCGCGGGCAGCGCCAAGGTAGTAAAGCAGCGGCTGACGCTCGGCTTCGGCGGCCCGATGCAGATGCCGTTGCGCACTGGCCCAACGACCCTCGGCCAGGTCCAGCTGACCGTGTTCGATCGCCACTTGCACCCGGCGACTGCGATTGCGCCGCGACCAGGGATTAACCACGCCGCTGGAGGTCGTCACCAATTCGATCAGCGCCTTGATTCCCCAGAACACCAGCCAGAGCACGGCGACCAGGGCCAGGGTCGCCCACAGGCTCGAT
>DQGF01000349.1:7875-13140 GCA_003525045.1 Pseudomonas sp.
CCAGAACACCAGCCACAGCACGGCGACCAACGCCAGGGTTGCCCACAGGCTCGATTCGTAACGAAAGCTCTTGTAGGCGATCAGCACGTAGCCGGAATGCTCGGCAATCGCCAGCCCCAGTGCGGCGGCAGCGGCGATGACCAGAAACACGATCACATAGAGGCGTTTCATGGCGTCGCCTCCTGCTCGGTGCGCGCGGCAGGTTTTGCCATCGGCTTGACCGAGTCCTCGGCGTTCACATTACGTCGCTCCAGATAACCCTGGACCGCGCTCAGCGTGCCGGTCAGATCCGGTGTGACCACGGTAACCGGCTGCTTGCTCAACTCACCCACCTGCTCAAACATCACTTTGCTTTGAGGATTATCCGGGTTGAAATTGCCCTTGAGCACGTCCCGCGCCTCGGCCAGCGCCTGGGTGTAAACCGCGGCCTGGCCATTGAGTGCGGCCCACTGCGCCTGCTCCAGTGCCAGACTCAGGGCCAGACGCACCTGACTCAGACTTTGCCCTGCCAGCAACGGACGAACATTTTTGTCGGCATTGAAATCGATGCGGATGTAGTGCGAAATCTGATCCCACCATTGCGCCCAGCGACTGGCGCCGTCGCCATCGGCGGTCAGCCCCAGCAGGGATCCGCCACGATCCTTGTACTCGGGCGCCAGTTCGGTGAGGTTGATCACCTGATCGCGCAGCGCCCCCAGGCGCAGGAACAACCCGGTGCGGTCCGGTTGTTCCGTGCTACGCAAGGCCACCAGCGTTTTGGCTACCTGCTCGCGGGCGGCGAAGGAACCCGGATCGTTCTGTTCGCGGAGAATTTCATCAGCGCCCTGCACCAGGGCCTGGGCGCTGCTGATGTCCTGCAACGCGGAAAGACGCAGGCTGGCCAGACGCAGCAAGTGCTCGGCTTCGGCCAGACGCCAATCCTTGCGGCTGGCGCCGAGGACAGTCTCCAGTCGTTGGTTCAGGCGTTGCTGATCGCCCTGAAGTTGGGCCACCAGACGACTGCGCGCTTCAAGCTCGTCGGCGGCGGGCATTTGTTCAAGACGTGCCGTCAGGCGTTGCTCATTGAGCTTCAGGCTCTGCGCCTGATCGTTTAACGCCTGCACCTGACTCAGTTGCTGCTGGTTATTGGCTTGCAGGTGACGCACCTGCCAGACCCCCCACCCCCCCACGGCAACACCGGCGGCGCCCAGCAGCAGCGCGACGATTGCCAGCCCATTGCCTCGGCGCTGCACTTCAGCAGGTGGAGGAGTTTCAACCGGTGCATCGAACACTGGCTGGACGTCATCTTTAGGCAAGGCTGTTTCGCTCACGTATCCATCCTTTGCATTAGAGAACGGGCTCGGGATGCTCCCGTAACGCCGTCAGCAAAGCCGTGGCACTGGCGCCACGACAATCCACAACTTTTTCGGCCCCGGCGGCACGTGCCAGCTCGGCGACCCTGGGGCTTGGAACAAACAACGGCAACCGCGCCAATTGCGGCCAGGCATCGCCGGCCAACTGATGCAGGTGCGCAAAACCCTGTCCACTGCTGACCACCAGCCCGTTCAAGCGTTCCGCCCGGATCAGCTCAGACAGCGCCTGCAGCGGATAGCGCGGCAGATCACGCCGGTACAGCTCCAGATACTCGACACTAGCACCAAGCTCGCGCAAACGCTCAGCCAGCAGCTCGCGCCCGCCCTCCCCGCGCATGATCAGTACCCGTGGGACGGCTCGTGCGATAGCCTCGCGCAGCTGAGGAAGTTCAAGCAAGGCTTCGCTGTCATCGCCCTCCAACGGGAAGCTGACGCCCAACCCGTGATCCTGGAGGATCTGTGCGGTCGCCGCGCCGACGCTGAACCACTGCAGGCACGGTGGTTGCGCCCAATGCTGGCCGAGCAGATCCACAGCTAGTCTGGCGGCCGGCTTGCTGACCACGATTACCGCGCAATAGTGATCCAGATCCTGGATCACCGTGCGCATTGTGTCAGAGACAGGAATCGGCTCGATCTCCAAAAGCGGCAAGCTGCTGCTGAAAATCCCCTCTTGCGCCAAAGCACTGCTTAACGCCGCTGACTCATCCGTGGGACGCGTCAGTAACAGGCGCCAGCCAGTCACTCGTGACCTGCCTCGCCGTAGACCGCTTTCAGGATGTCGTTGGCGCCCTGGCTCAGCAGGTCTTCGGCGACTTGCACACCCAAGGCTTCGGCATCACTGCGTGGCGCACGGGCTTGCGCACTGAGCAGCAGACCGCCGCTCGGATCACCCACCAGGCCGCGCAACCAGATCTGCTCGCCTTCCAGTACGGCGTAGCAGGCAATCGGTACCTGGCAGCCACCATTCAGGTGTTTGTTGAGGGCACGTTCGGCGGTGACACGGGTGGCAGTGTCCTGGTGGTGCAGCGGCGCCAGCAAGGCGTGGATTTCGCTGTCGGCGCTGCGGCATTCGATCCCCACCGCGCCCTGGCCACCGGCCGGCAGACTGTCGTCGACGCTGATCGCCGAGGTGATGCGATCCTCAAAGCCGAGGCGAATCAGACCCGCAGCAGCCAGGATGATAGCGTTGTACTCGCCGGCATCGAGCTTGGCCAGCCGGGTGTTGACGTTGCCGCGCAGGAAGCGGATTTCCAGGTCCGGGCGACGAGTCAGTAACTGCGCTTGGCGGCGCAGACTGGAGGTGCCGACAATGCTGCCTTGCGGCAACTCGTCGAGACTGGCGTAAGTATTGGAGACGAACGCATCGCGCGGGTCTTCGCGTTCGCAGATGCAGAACAGACCGAGGCCTTCGGGGAAGTCCATCGGCACGTCTTTCATGGAGTGCACGGCGATGTCGGCTTCGTTTTCCAACAGCGCGGTTTCCAGTTCCTTGACGAACAGGCCCTTGCCGCCGATTTTCGACAGTGGCGAGTCGAGCAGCTTGTCGCCACGACTGACCATGGGTACCAACGTCACAAGCAGTCCCGGATGAGCCTCTTCCAGACGGGCTTTGACGTATTCGGCCTGCCACAGGGCGAGAGCACTTTTACGGGTGGCGATGCGGATTTCGCGAGAGGACATGGATCAATCCGTACTGAATAGATACGGCGGATAATAACAGCTCAGCCAATCCACTTTGACTTGTATCAGGTGATGCCTGGCCTCCCTGGCCCCGGATGTCCGGCAAACGGGTGTGAAATTCGCCGGGGAACGGTGAATTAAAGCTGTTGCATCATTTTGCGAACGCCCGCTACATGGCGGCGGCTGACGATCAGCGCGTCACCGTTCAAGCCTTTGAGGAACAGTTGAAAATGCCCAAGAGGCGTGCGTTGCAGGCGTTCGATGCGCTCCCGGGCGACCAATGCATTGCGGTGTATACGCACGAAACGGTCGCCGAATTCATCTTCAAGGGCCTTGAGCGGCTCATCCAGCAGTACTTCGCCGCCTTCATGGCGCAAGGTCACGTATTTGTGATCAGCAATAAAATAGACCACCTGACCCAGCGGGATCAATTCGATACCTTTTCGGGTACGGGCGCTGATATGACTGCGAGGGCCGCTGCCGCTTTCGGCAGCCGGGCGGGTCAGGGCAGCGAGCTGGACACGATTGGGTCGCTCGGCTTTCTTTAACGCTTCATGTAACTGTTCTGTACGCACAGGTTTCACCAGATAGCCCACGGCGCTTGCCTGTAAGGCTTCCACGGCAAATTCATCGGGCCCTGTGCAAAACACCACGGCTGGCGGGGTTTCGCGTTCGCACAATCGTGCAGCCACTTGCAGGCCATCGAGGCCTGGCATGCGGATATCGAGCAACACGATATCCGGTTTGTGGCTGTCGATCAGTGCCAACGCTTCTTCGCCGTTCGTGGCGCTGGGCTCCAGGACACTGTATCCCTCGAGTTCGCCGACCATTCGGCTCAGGCGCTCGCGGGCCAGGGGTTCGTCATCAACGATCAGGACATTCATATTGCGCTGGATTCCTGCGTGAGTCTCGCACAAGGATAGCGTAGACAGGTGAAGTGACGTCCGTCACCGCGATCCACGCTAAGACTAGCGCGAGGGTCAAAAAGTGCCGCCGGTCCGACGGCTAAATTTTCATCTGTTGTGCGTTTGGCGGCCCGGGCCCGCGCTGGCGAGGCATCGCCACAGGGTTTGCTGATACACAATATGAACACCCCCTCTTCTTATAGTCATCTACCGCACCGAGAAGTGCACTGATCCTACTGTCCAACTGTAGACGGTTGCCGCGACGATATTGCTCAATTGAAAAATATCGTTGTGCAATTTCTGCATGATTTGCGCCGAGTATGGTCTGGCACGTGAGAAAAAAACGTATCGACCAGTGTCAGCGACAGGATTGGCAACCCTGTTATTATCCGCGACAGCTTTCAACGCCATTTTTCTTCAGCCGATACGAGCGAATTCATGAGCACTGACAAGACCAATCAGTCCTGGGGCGGCCGCTTCAGTGAACCCGTCGACGCCTTCGTCGCCCGCTTCACCGCCTCCGTCACCTTCGACCAGCGCCTGTATCGCCACGACATCATGGGTTCGATCGCCCACGCCACCATGCTGGCGAAGGTGGGCGTGCTGACTGATGCCGAGCGCGACAGCATCACCGATGGCCTGAAGAACATCCAGGGTGAAATCGAGGCCGGCCAGTTCGACTGGCGCATCGACCTCGAAGACGTGCACATGAACATCGAGGCGCGCCTGACCGACCGCATCGGCGTGACCGGAAAAAAACTGCACACCGGCCGCAGCCGTAACGATCAGGTCGCCACCGATATCCGTCTGTGGCTGCGTGACGAAATCGACCTGATCCTCAGCGAAATCACCCGCCTGCAACAAGGCTTGCTGGAGCAGGCCGAACGCGAAGCCGGCAGCATCATGCCCGGCTTCACTCATTTGCAAACCGCGCAGCCGGTGACCTTCGGGCACCACATGCTGGCCTGGTTCGAAATGCTCAGCCGCGACTACGAGCGCCTGGTCGACTGCCGCAAGCGCACCAACCGCATGCCATTGGGCAGCGCCGCGCTGGCCGGCACGACTTACCCGATCGACCGTGAATACACGGCTCAGCTACTGGGTTTCGACGCAGTGGGTGGTAACTCGCTGGACAACGTTTCCGATCGCGACTTCGCCATCGAGTTCTGCTCGGCCGCGAGCATCGCGATGATGCACTTGTCGCGCTTCTCCGAAGAACTGGTGCTGTGGACCAGCGCCCAGTTCCAGTTCATCGATCTGCCGGACCGTTTCTGCACCGGCAGCTCGATCATGCCGCAAAAGCGCAACCCCGACGCCGCCGAGCTGGT
>DQGF01000279.1:0-340 GCA_003525045.1 Pseudomonas sp.
CCGCGTTTATTGCGCCCGAGCATCTCCAGATGATGAACCCGGCCCTTGAGCTGCAGCTCGGCCAGCAGTGCCGAGCGTTGTTTTTCCTCGGCCCAGATGCCGACCTGGTACACCGTGCGGCCAACGACTTCGTCGGCGCGATAGCCGGTCAGGCGGCAGAAGCCATCGTTGACTTCCAGATAGCGCCCGGTGTCGCGCTCGGTGATGGTGATGGCGTCGGGGCTGGAGTGGAACGCCTTGGCGAATTTCTCTTCGCTGGCCTTGAGTGCCGCTTCCGAGCGTTGCTGCTGGGTGATGTCGCGCAGGGTGGTGACGATGCACGGCTGGTCGCCGACGCTGA
>DQGF01000279.1:609-4774 GCA_003525045.1 Pseudomonas sp.
AATGTGGTGACGATGCAAGGCTGGTCGCCGACGCTGATCTGGCGGCTGGAAATCACACAGGTCAGGGTCTGCCCGTCTTTGTGCTGAATCAGGATCGCCACGTTGTTCAGGCCCTGTTCGCGGATGACCTGTTCGATCCGTTGCAGGCTTTTCGCCGAAGCGTCCCACAGGCCGATTTCGTCGGCACTGCGGCCAATCACCTCGGCGGTGCTCCAGCCGAAGGTCTGGGTGAAGCTGGAGTTGATTTCTATGAACTGGCCAGTGTCCTGGTGGGTCACGCAGATCGGGTCCGGGCTGACCTGGAACAGGGTGGCGAATTTCTCTTCAGACGCCACCAATTGCTGTTCACGCTCCACCTGATCGGTAATGTCGAGCAGCGTGCCGGCCATGCGCAGCGGCGCACCGTTGTCGTCGCGGTAGAGTCGGGCACGGCTTTCCAGGTAGCGCGAACTGCCATCCGGCATTTGCACGCGGTAAGTCAGCTGATAATTGCCGGCCGGGCCTTCGCGCAGGCTGCGGTAGGCGTCGCGCATGTTCTCGCGTTCTTCGCCAGGCACGCCTTCGAAAAAATCGTCGAAGGATTCATGGAAGGGTTTGGCTTCCAGCCCGTGCAGTTGGGCGGCTCGCGCCGAGCCGTAGAGCATGCCACTGGGAATGTGCCAGTCCCAGGTGCCGAGTTGCGCCGAATCCAGGGCCAGGTCGAGGCGCTCCTGGCTGTCTTTCAGGGCGTGTTCGGCGGCTTTGCGTTCGGTGGTATCGAGGAAGGTACTCAGCAGATAGGGCTGGCCTTCGAGCTCGACTTTTTGCGCGCTGAGAATGCCGTCGTGGACCTGGCCATTGCTGGCGCGAAACTGCACCTCCATGCTGGTCAATTCGCCCTTGGCCTTGGTGGCCTTCACCAGTTGCGCCCGTTGTTCCGGGTGCACCCACAGGCCCAGCTCCAGGGTAGTGCGGCCAATTGCATCTTGCACCGGCCAGCCGAACAGGCTTTCGAAATACTGGTTGGCTTCGGAGATCAGGCCGTCTTCCTGGCGGGTCAGCAACACCATGTTCGGACACAGGTGAAACAGCGTGGCGAAGCGTTTTTCCGAACTGCTCAGGGCCTGTTCACGCTGACGCTGGTGAGTGATTTCGCGGATGACGCCAATCATCCGTGGCCGGCCGTGCTTGTCCGGCAGCAGGCTGCCGTTGATCTCCAGCCAATGCAGGCTGCCGTCGGGCCAGCGGATGCGGTGATGCATCGCCTGTGCCAGTGGGGCGCCAGCAATCACCGCGTGGAAGGCGCGGATGGTTTTTGCCCGATCCTCCGGCGGCAGCAAGTCAAGGTATTCCAGATCGGCCGGCAGCGGTTGCCGGGGATCGAAGCCGAACAACGCCTGAGTGCCCCGCGACCAACTGATCTGCCCGCGCTCGATGTCCCAGTACCAGGCACCCAGGTGCGCACCGTTGAGGGCCGCCAGCAATTGCGGGGCACTTTCCCAGCTCTGCTCGGACCGTTTCGGGTCTAGCGCCTGAATACGCGGCATCGGCGGAATTCGGTCAACAGATTTCGGCATTTTCAAGCCTTGGGCTGAATGGGGCGTTAGGCACAGGAGTTCGCGGCACTATTGACGCTATCGACGTAGCACAGCTTAGCCTTGAATCCCTGGCCGATCGATTTGTGCATCCAGCAGTGCCATAAAGGCCCGTGCTGCGTTCGACAGCGTCCGTTCGGTGTGCAAGATATAGCCTAGCTGGCGAGTCAGTTGTATGCCCGGTAACGGTATTCGAGCAACTTGATCGTCGAGCATGGTGCGCGGCAACACGCTCCAGGCCAGGCCGATCGAGACCATCATCTTGATGGTTTCCAGGTAATTGGTGCTCATGACGATGTTCGGCGTCAGGCCCCGGGCTTCGAACAGGCGCCGGACGATGTGTTGGGTAAAGGTGTTGCCGCCGGGGAATACCGCCGGGTGCCGGGCAATGTCCGCCAGGCTGACCGGGCCGTTGCTGATCAGCGAATGCTCTGGGGCGACCACGAAATCCAGCGGGTCGTCCCACACGAGCGTGGCCTTGACCAGGGCGTGGGGCTCCGGCGCCAGGGTGATGACCGCCAGCTCGGCGCGGCCATGGAGAATTTCTTCGTAGGCCACTTCCGAGTCGAGGAACTGAATATCCAGCGCCACCTCGGGGTAACGTCGGGTGAACTCCCTTAATAAAGGCGGCAGGCGGTGCAGGCCGATGTGGTGACTGGTGGCCAGGGTCAGGCGGCCAGTGACTTCGCCGGTGAGGTTGGTCAGGGCGCGGCGGGTGTCATCCAGTACGTTCAGGATCTGATAGGCCCGCGGCAGCAAGGCGCGGCCGGCCTCGGTCAGGCCGACTTCACGACCCAGGCGATCGAACAGGCGCACCTTCAATTGCTGCTCCAGCCCGGCGATGCGTTTGCTGATCGCCGGTTGGGTCAGGTGCAGCCGCTCTCCGGCGCCGGAAAAACTCCCTGTCTCGGCTATTGCGATAAAAGCATTGAGGTTGGCCAAATCCATTGTCGTATTCCAGTTGGTTATCCAAAGCATAAAAAATATGAATTTGAGTTATTTAATGTAACCCCCTAGGATCGACCTCACAAGCCAAAGGGTTATTGAAACGTTCAAAGCCCGGGGCATAGAAACAAGCTGATGAGGAAACCGTCTGATGGCCGGCAAAACGCTCTACGACAAGCTCTGGGATTCGCATTTGGTCAAGCAGCGCGACGATGGCTCTGCGCTGATCTACATCGATCGTCACATCATCCATGAAGTGACCTCGCCGCAAGCCTTCGAAGGCCTGCGTCTGGCCGGGCGCAAGCCGTGGCGCATCGATGCCAACATCGCGACCCCGGACCATAACGTACCGACCACGCCGGAGCGCAAGGGCGGCATCGAAGCCATTGCCGATGAGGTCTCGCGTTTGCAGGTTCAGACCCTCGACGATAACTGTGACGAGTACGGCATCGTCGAATTCAAAATGAATGACGTCCGCCAAGGCATCGTCCACGTCATCGGCCCGGAGCAGGGCGCCACCTTGCCGGGCATGACCGTGGTCTGCGGCGACTCCCATACCTCGACCCACGGCGCGTTTGGTGCCCTGGCTCACGGTATCGGCACGTCCGAGGTCGAGCACGTGCTCGCTACCCAGTGCCTGGTCGCCAAGAAAATGAAAAACATGCTGGTGTCGGTCGAAGGCAAGTTGCCGTTCGGCGTGACCGCCAAGGACATCGTCCTCGCCGTGATCGGCAAGATCGGCACCGCCGGCGGTAACGGCCATGCCATCGAATTCGCCGGTAGCGCGATTCGCGATCTGTCGGTCGAAGGCCGCATGACCATCTGCAACATGTCTATCGAGGCCGGCGCTCGCGTAGGCCTGGTGGCCGCTGACGAAAAAACCGTGGCTTACGTCAAGGGTCGTCCATTCGCGCCGAAAGGCGCGGAATGGGATTTGGCTGTAGAAGCCTGGAAAGACCTGGTGACTGATAAAGACGCCACGTTCGACACAATCGTCGAGCTCGACGCGACCCAGATCAAACCGCAAGTCAGCTGGGGCACTTCGCCCGAGATGGTCTTGGCGGTTGACCAGAACGTGCCGGACCCGGCCAAGGAAATGGATCTGGTTAAACGTGGCTCCATCGAGCGCGCCTTGAAGTACATGGGTTTGACCGCCAATCAGGCGATCACCGACATTCAGTTGGACCGGGTTTTCATCGGTTCCTGCACCAACTCGCGGATCGAAGATTTGCGTGCGGCGGCAGTGATCGCCAAGGGCCGCAAAGTGGCGTCGACCATCAAGCAGGCCATTGTGGTACCGGGCTCGGGCCTGGTGAAGGCGCAGGCTGAATCGGAAGGCCTGGACAAGATTTTCCTCGACGCCGGTTTCGAATGGCGTGAACCAGGTTGCTCGATGTGCCTGGCGATGAACCCGGACCGTTTGGAGTCGGGCGAGCATTGCGCCTCGACCTCCAACCGTAACTTCGAAGGCCGTCAGGGCGCCGGTGGCCGTACCCACCTGGTGAGCCCGGCCATGGCCGCCGCCGCCGCTGTGAACGGTCGTTTCGTCGACGTCCGTGAATTGATCTGAAGGAGCGCAGCATGAAAGCTTTTACCCAGCACACTGGTCTTGTCGCGCCTTTGGATCGTGCCAACGTCGACACCGA
>DQGF01000279.1:5079-5556 GCA_003525045.1 Pseudomonas sp.
ACCGACCAGATCATCCCCAAGCAATTTTTGAAGTCGATCAAGCGCACGGGTTTTGGCCCGAACCTGTTCGATGAGTGGCGCTACCTGGATGTGGGGCAGCCGTACCAGGACAACTCCAAGCGTCCGCTGAACAAGGACTTCGTCCTCAACGCCGAACGCTACCAAGGCGCCAGCGTGTTGCTGGCCCGCGAAAACTTCGGTTGCGGTTCCAGCCGTGAACACGCGCCGTGGGCCCTGGAAGAATACGGTTTCCGCAGCATCATCGCGCCGAGCTACGCTGACATCTTCTTCAACAACAGCTTCAAGAACGGCTTGCTGCCGATCATCTTGAGCGATGCTGAGGTTGATGAGCTGTTCCAGCAGGTTGAGGCGAATCCTGGTTACCAGTTGCAGGTCGATCTGCAAGCACAGACCGTGACCCGTCCGGATGGCAAGGTGCATCGCTTTGAGATTGACGCGTTCCGCAAGCACTGCCTG
>DQGF01000279.1:5869-6022 GCA_003525045.1 Pseudomonas sp.
TGCTCAATGGCCTGGACGATATCGGCCTGACGTTGATGGACCACGAGGCGATTGCGACGTTTGAAGCTAAGCACCGGGCGAGCCAGCCTTGGTTGTTTCGTGATGCATAAATTTGCGTAAGACGGGATGACGCGTTCGCGGGCAAGCCTCGCT
>DQGF01000384.1:0-2533 GCA_003525045.1 Pseudomonas sp.
GGCGGTGCGGGACGACAAGGCTCTCCGAGGGTTGATCGGCCTGTCGTTCGTCGGGAGTTTCTGCGCGATGCCGCTGACTCCAAGCAGCTGCATACCGCCAAGGCCGCCGCCGACGGTTTGCTCGCCGCCTACATGACCGAGGACGGGCTGACCGGCGCGCGCAATATCCTCGAAGGCGAGCAAGGCATGGCGGCGGGAATGTCTACCGATGCCGATCCTGCCAGGTTATCGGATCGGCTGGGCACGCGCTGGGCGCTGGTAGAAACCTCGTTCAAGTTCCACGCCTCGTGCCGTCACACGCACCCCGCCGCTGATGCCTTGCTGCACTTGATGCAGCGCGAGGGCTTGCGCCATGACCAGATCGCCAAGGTCGTCACCCGCGTGCACCAGGGCGCCATCGATGTGCTGGGCCGTGTGGTGAAACCGAGCACCGTGCATCAGGCAAAGTTTTCCATGGGTGCCGTGTTGGGATTGATCGCCGTGCATGGCAGCGCCCAACTGATCGAATTCCGCGACCTGGCCCTGACCGATCCCGACGTCGACGCCTTTCGCGAGAAAGTCAGCATGGAGTTGGACCCCGAAGTCGATGCCGCCTATCCGGCGCGCTGGCTGGGCCGCGTGATCGTCACCACGACTGACGGCCGCACGCTGACCGCTGCCATCGACGATCCGAAAGGCGACCCCGGCAACACGCTGTCGCGTCCCGAACTGGAAGCCAAGTTCCAGCGTTTGTTGGCGTTCTCCGGCGCGCGAACCGAAGAGCAAGGCAAGGCGATCATCGACAAGGTCTGGCATCTGCGTGATGCGCAGGTGTTGGCTGATCTGATTTAACCGTTGGCGCATTTTCCATGACGGAGCGCGCGAGGCAGCGCGCTGCTGCAACAGAAGGTGCACGGCCTGAGCGAATAGGTAACCCAAATGACTCAACTCACTCCCCGTCCGCTGGACGGCATCACCGTCATCAGCCTGGAGCACGCCATTGCGGCCCCCTTCTGCACTCGGCAGCTGGCCGATCTGGGCGCCCGCGTGGTGAAGATCGAGCGCCCCGGCACGGGTGATTTCGCCCGCGGCTACGATCAGCGGGTCGATGGCCTGGCCTCGCATTTCGTCTGGACCAACCGCTCCAAGGAAAGCCTGACCCTGGACCTGAAACAGGACGCCGCAGGCGGCATTCTCGAGTCACTGCTGGGCAAGGCCGACGTGCTGGTGCAGAACCTCGCACCCGGCGCGGCGTCACGCATGGGGCTGTCCTTCGAGGCGCTGCAGGCGCGTTTTCCACGGCTCATCGTTTGCGATATTTCGGGCTACGGTGAAGGCGGGCCTTATGAAAAGAAAAAAGCCTACGATTTGCTGATCCAGAGCGAGGGCGGCTTCCTCTCGGTAACCGGTGGCCCGGGCGAGGACGAAATGGCCAAGGCCGGTTGCTCCATCGCCGACATCGCAGCGGGCATGTACGCCTACACCGGAATCCTCTCGGCGCTCATGCTGCGCGAAAAAACCGGCGTCGGCAGCCGCATCGATGTGTCGATGCTGGAAAGCCTGGTGGAATGGATGGGCTACCCGATGTACTACGCCTACAACGGTGCGCCGCCACCGGCACGGGCCGGGGCCTCGCACGCGACCATTTACCCCTACGGGCCGTTCCCCACCGGCGGTGGCGGTACCATCATGCTGGGCCTGCAGAATGAGCGCGAATGGGCCTTGTTCTGCGAGAAAGTCCTGCTGGACAAGGCGCTGGCGACGGACGCGCGGTTCTCTGCCAACTTCAAGCGCTCAGAGAATCGTGAAGCGCTGCGGCAAATCATCGTTGACGGTTTTGCCCCGTTGTCCGTCGACGAGGTCGTCGTGCGTCTGGAAGACGCGCAGATCGCCAATGCCCGGGTCAATGACATGCAGGGCGTTTGGGATCATCCGCAGCTCAAGGCTCGCGATCGCTGGCGCGAAGTGGACAGCCCTAGCGGGAAATTGCCGTCGCTGCTGCCTCCCGGTCACAACACTGCATTCACTGCGCGAATGGATGGCGTGCCGGGCCTGGGGCAGCACACGAGCGAGATTCTGGGCGAGCTGGGTTTCTCCGCGGAAGAACAGGCTCGGTTGGTTGCGGCTGGGGTGGTTTGAGGTATGGATCGCTTCTGCCACTGCTCGGCCTACGCAGCCTCTGAAGATGCCTTCGCCGGCAAGCCTGGCTCCTACAGGGTTTGGCGTTTTTCACAATTCAGCGGTGTGCAGGTGATGGTGTAGATACCGTATGCGGCGATCTTGGCGATCGCTCGGGCTCCCCATGAATTGCGGGTTAATGCAGACATAAAAAAACCCGGCAGAAGAGGCCGGGTTTTTCGTTGAGTGCTTCGGTAAAACCATTCATTTACGCCGCACGGCTTTCGATCAGGCGATCAGAGCCACCTTCGGCAACACGATTCTCGATCAAACGATCCGAGCCATCAGCCGCAACGCGATTCTCGATCAGACGATCCGAGCCATCAGCCGCAACGCGATTTTCGATCAAACGATCCGAGCCATCAGCCGCAACACG
>DQGF01000384.1:2584-2719 GCA_003525045.1 Pseudomonas sp.
CATCATGTCCCGATCCATCGTCCGCTCAGCGCTGTTTGTGCCTGGAAGTCGACCCGAGCGTTTTGCCAAGGCCCTGGCCGCTGGCGCCGATGCCGTGATCGTCGATTTCGAGGATGCCGTAGAGGAGCCTCTCAA
>DQGF01000384.1:3018-5824 GCA_003525045.1 Pseudomonas sp.
GTAGAGGAGCCTCTCAAACGTCAGGCTCGCGATCACCTGGCGGACTTTCTGCACAAGGCGCCGCAGGCATCGGTCTGGGTGCGGGTCAATGCGCCGGATCACCCTGAACATGCTGCGGATTTGACGTTCTGTGCGCAGCAGGCTGGTGTCGCAGGCATTCTGCTGCCCAAGGTTGAAAGCGCGGCGCACGTGGCCGCCGTCTGGCAGACGGGCAAACCCGTCTGGCCCATTATCGAAAGCGCCAAAGGCCTGCTGGCGCTGGAGCAGATTGCCCACGCCGAGGGCGTCGAGCGCCTGTCGTTCGGCAGCCTCGACCTCGCCCTCGATCTGAACCTGAACACCGGCACCGACGCTGCGCTACTTTTTCTCGATCAGGCACGCATGGCTGTGCAACTGCATTCGCGCGGTGCCGATCTGCTGCCGCCCCTGGATGGCGTTTTTCCAGCCATCGGCGACCCCGACGGACTGCAGCGTGCAATCCGTCACGCTTACGACATGGGGTATGGCGGTGCGCTGTGCATTCATCCCAACCAAGTGGCGATCATTCATTGCGCCCTCGCCCCCAGCACGGATGATCTGGGCTGGGCGCGCAGAGTGGTGGACGCCAGCGCGGCCGCAAACGGCGCAGGTGCCTTCCAGCTGGACGGACAGATGATCGATGCCCCGGTATTGCTCCGTGCCCAGCGGCTTTTGGCACTGGCAGCGAACTAAACGGACATTTCTAATCGGCGCTATGACGTCACGAATAATGGTACTTCGCGCTCGGCCTGCTAGCGTTTGAACAGCGCCGCGTTGGCAGGCAGGCTCAGAACTTGAGCCGATAGCACTCGCGTTCACCACGACCGAACGCAGGGTTATAGAAAAGCTAATTCTCGAAACGCCGTCGGTTGGGCCATCTTAAGATTGGAAACGCTTCAAAGCTGCCTCAAAGACGGGTGGCCTGAAAAAGCCCTCAGAGGCTCAATTCCCCTAAAACAATAAAAAGGTGATATCGATGTTGAAGCTGACCAAGGCGCTGTTCTGCGCCGCTGCAGTCACCATGGCAGGCCTCGCTCAGGCAGCCGACCCCATTGTCATCAAGTTCGCGCATGTCGTGGCGGAGAACACGCCCAAAGGCCAAGGTGCCTTGATGTTTCAAAAGATGGTCGCCGCCGATCCACAGCTCAAAGACAAGGTGAAGGTCGAGGTGTTTCCGAACTCGTCGCTGTTTGGCGATGGCAAGGAGATGGAAGCCTTGCTGCTGGGCGATGTGCAAATGCTTGCGCCGTCGCTCGCGAAGTTCGAGCACTACACCAAGCAGGTGCAGATCTTCGACCTGCCCTTCCTGTTCAACGACCTGGCCGCGGTCGACCGTTTCCAGCAAGGCCCTCGCGGTAAAGCGTTGCTGACGTCGATGGACGACAAGGGCATTCACGGCCTGGCTTATTGGCACAACGGCCTCAAGCAGCTGTCGGCCAACAAGAAAGTGATCCTGCCCAAGGATGCGCGTGGCCTGAAATTTCGCGTCCAGGCGTCCAGCGTGCTTGAAGAGCAATTCAAGGCGATCCGCGCCAACCCCCGCAAAATGAGCTTTGCCGAGGTTTATCAAGGCCTGCAGACCGGCACCGTCAATGGCACCGAGAACACCTGGTCCAATTACGAAAGCCAGAAGGTCAATGAGGTACAGCCGTTCTTCACCGAAACCAACCATGGCCTGATTGATTACATGGTCATCACCAACTCCAAATTCTGGAACGGTCTGCCGGAGGATGTGCGCAGCGAGCTGCAAAAGATCATGGATCAGGTGACCCTTGAGGTGAACAAGCAAGCTGAAGCCCTGAACCAGACGGCCAGGCAGAAAATCATCGACTCCAAAACCAGCGAGATCGACCCGCTGACCCCTGAGCAACGCCAGGAATGGCGCGAAACCATGCGTCCGGTCTGGGACAAATTCTCCGACGAAATCGGCGCGGACCTGATCAAGGCGGCTGACGAATCCAACAAGGCTTCGTGAAGGGGCTCGCCCCTCATTCATACAAGCCTGTCAGGCAATGATGTGTGCGTGACCACCCCGCTCTGGGTGGTCGACCTCTCTACGTTCGGAGAATTCTTATGCAATCGCTCAGGCGAGTCTGGGAGCATTTCGAGGAAGGCATGATCGCCTTTCTTCTGGCTGCCATGACGCTGGTGACGTTCGTCTACGTGGCGCTGAATAACCTCTACACGATGTTCTACACGCTCAGTGATAAATGGGCCTTCAGTCGCGATTTTTTCGCAGCGTTCGGCGATCACCTGATGGAATATGCCCAGGAAATGACCTGGAGCATCGCACTGACCAAGGCGCTTTTTGGCTGGCTGATATTTTTCGGCATCGCCTATGGCGTGCGCACGGCAGGCCACCTGGGCGTCGACGTACTGGTCAAGAAAACCAGCAAACGGATGCAGCGTCTATTGGCGATGCTCGCCTGTGCCTGCTGCCTCGCGTATGCCGGGCTGTTTCTGGTGGCGAGTTTCCATTGGGTCTCAGCCGTGCTGGCCGCCGGGATCGGTGCCGAAGATCTGGATCGCTGGGGGATCAAGATCGGTCACATCGCGATCATCGTGCCATTCGGCTTCGCTCTGGTCATCGTGCGCTATCTGGAAATCATGTACCGCCTGTACACCCATCGTCAGATCGGCCTGGGGTTGGCGGACGAAGCCGCGGAAGCAAGCAAACTGGCCCATCCAGGTGAGGAGCAACACTGATGACGGTTATCTGTTTGTTCCTGTTGCTCTTCGTCTTCATGTTCCTGGGCGTGCCCATCGCGATTTCATTAGGCCTGTCGGG
>DQGF01000384.1:6104-7628 GCA_003525045.1 Pseudomonas sp.
GTGCCCATCGCGATTTCATTGGGCCTGTCGGGTGCGGTGTCAATCCTGCTGTTCAGCCAGGACTCCTTGAGTTCGCTGGCGATCAAATTGTTCGAAACGTCTGACAGCTACACCTTTCTAGCCATCCCGTTCTTCTTGTTGTCTGGCGCTTTCATGACGACGGGGGGCGTGGCGCAGCGGCTGATCGATTTCGCCAACGCCTGTGTCGGCCATATACGAGGCGGTCTGGCGATTGCGGCGGTGCTGGCGTGCATGCTGTTCGCGGCATTGTCGGGTTCATCGCCGGCCACTGTGGCGGCCGTAGGCTCGATTGCGGTGGCAGGCATGGTGCGCTCCGGCTATCCCAAAGAGTTCGGCGCGGGGATCATTTGTAACGCCGGTACCTTGGGCATCCTGATTCCGCCTTCGATTGTGATGGTGGTGTATTCGGCTGCGACCGAGACCTCCGTGGGCAAGTTGTTCATGGCAGGGGTCATACCCGGCATCCTGCTGGGTGTGATCCTGATGGTGGTGATTTACATCGTTGCCCGGGTCAAGAATCTGCCTGCACAGCCGCGCGCGACATTCCGCGAGTGGTTGCATACCGCGCAACGTGCGTTCTGGGGCCTGCTGTTGCTGGTGATCATCCTTGGCGGGATCTACAGCGGCATGTTCACCCCGACTGAAGCGGCAGCGGTAGCAGCAGTGTACTCGGCGTTCATTGCGCTGTTCGTCTATAAGGACATGAGCCTCAAGGAGTGCCCGAAAGTCCTGCTGGAGTCAGGCAGGCTGACGATCATGTTGCTGTTCATCATCGCCAACGCGATGTTGTTCGCCCATGTGTTGACCACCGAGCAGATCCCTCAGCAAATCACCAACTGGGTGCTCTCCGAGGGGCTGACGCCGATCGGCTTCCTGATCATGGTCAACATCGTCTTGCTGGTCGCCGGTAGCTTCATGGAGCCTTCGGCAATCATCCTGATCCTCGCGCCGATCTTCTTCCCGATTGCCATGAAGCTGGGCATCGATCCGATCCACCTGGGCATTGTCATGGTGGTGAACATGGAGATCGGCCTGGTGCATCCACCCGTAGGCCTGAACCTGTTCGTTACCTCGGCGGTGACCGGGCTGACGCTGGGGCAGACCATTCGCGCCGCACTGCCGTGGCTGTCGATCCTGCTCATGTTCCTGATCCTGGTGACTTACGTACCGATCATCTCCCTTGCGCTGCCCAATTGGTTGGGTATGCCGTAGCACCCACCTGCGGACTGTGAGCGTGTTGCCTTGGCCTCCATCGACGTAAATCGATGGAGGCTTTTGCACCCCATGGACAATGCGATCGTTTGTCATCGGATGAACATTTTTACTAAAACCCCACATCCAGCACCACACTGTCCAGGTAGGTTCCCGGTGGCGGCGTGCTCTGGTCGGTGTAGATTTTGGCGTTGTAGTTGAAGATCTGGCTGCCGGTGCCAAGGCCGTTGCCCGGGTTGACCTCGGCATCGGAACTGGCGCGGCGGGCGGTGCTGACGCTACCCCAACGGG
>DQGF01000384.1:7933-9794 GCA_003525045.1 Pseudomonas sp.
CTGACGCTACCCCAACGGGTGGTTCCGGCGCTCTTGAAGATGTCGTAAGCCAGGTAATTGCTGCCTGAGATCATCCGCCTGCGCCCGCCCACACTGACAGCGTGCTGGCCGTCATCGAGACCCACGGTGTAGGCGCTGCCTTTGGTGCAGGTCAAGTTGATGGTCTGACCGGTGACGGTGGCGAACGCGCTAATCACGGGGGCGCTGCCAAAGCTGATGTTCGGTGCGGTGATCAGGCAGTCGTTGGTTACCGTCATCGTGATGGTCAGGTGGGTGGAATCACTATTAATATCTCGCAACGCACAAAGGCCCCCGACGCCCAGCAGGTAACAATAGTCCCAACTCCAGGCCACACTCAGGACCTCCGTATAGATTCCGGCGGCGACATTGCTGCCGCTAATAGTCGCCAGATAAATCGGCACGCTCTTGGTCACAATTGGATTGGAAAGCAAACCGAGGTCATGGGCGATCGAGTTGCGGGCAAAGTCGAATGCCACGTTGCGAGTGATCGGATAACTGGTGCTGTTATTGCCATATAGCGTGTAACCGATCACATCTCCGGTGGGGCCGACCAACCCCGAGGTCGCCGAGGTGAATGTGCCATATAGGTGGTCGTTGGCGGTCAGCTGCGACCCCAATGATCCGGTGCAACCCAAACCGGCATTGGTAGTGGAACTCGTTTGTGAGGCCGTGAGCACCAGCCTCGAACTCACCGAGCCGAAACTGGCCGGCGTAGTGCTGGCCACTGAGCACAAGGCGTACGCCTGACATGGCAGAAAAATCACCATCAGCCCGATCGATTTTCCCAGCCATCGATCACATTGCATGCTTTAGCTCCCTTGTCAGTGGCACAGTAACGGCCCGATCAGCGGCACCTGCTGCTGCTTCATGTCCAGCGTGAACTGCGCCTGGCAGGTCCGGCCATCGGCCAGGGTCACCTGCAAACTGTTGTGCTCTTCCAGGTTTTCCAGATACACCAGCCCGTCCCAACCGACCACCGCATACGCCCCGCTCTGCTCGTGCCGCACGCGGCTGCCCAAGGGCAATTCGTATTGCTGCGCGTCCACCAGCACAACACTCGCGGCGATGATCCGGTTCAGAGGAAACTCCAGCAGGTAGCCACTGCCACGGCGCACCGAGACCCGTTGCTCGACATTCGTGCTCTGCACATTGGTCGGCAAGTTCAGCGGATCGATTTCATATTTGCCGCGGTAGTAGGCGCTGCTCCATGGCACTAGCAGATGACCATTTTTATCTGTCTGGCCCACCCGTTGATTCTCGTAACGCACCGGAATATCGGCATATCCACCGGTACTGACCACGACGAAGGCATCATCGATACGATTGGCGACGAACACCTGGCGGTCCATCCACACCAGCGAACCGCTGGCATCGGCCCAGCGGGTTTCGGCATTGCTGCTGCCGTAAACCCCAGCCTGCACTTGCACCGATTGCATACGCCAGGTCAGATCGGCCTGACGATAATCCGGGCCATCATCGTGGGCATAACCGAGGTTGAAGCCCACGCCGCCTTCACTGGGCACCGCTCGACTGTAATTGACGCGCTGGCGGCTTTCTCCAATCTTGCTGCGCTCGCCGCTCACACTCAGGGTGCCACGCCAGTCGAAGGGGATGATCAGTTGTGCCTGCATCGCCCAGTCGCTATTGCCGATCTCGCGATTGGCCGACAAGTAAAAACTGGTATTGCGCCACAGTGGCTTGCTCCAGGTCAGATTGAGTAAACGGGTGCGCGATTCATCGGCCGCCCGCACATCGAAATAGCCCGCGCCGAGGCTGCCCCAGCCGTTGAGACCGACGCTCAGGGTCAGCTGTTCGCTGCGCTGGCTGAGGCTGATATAGG
>DQGF01000384.1:10100-10461 GCA_003525045.1 Pseudomonas sp.
CGAGGCTGATATAGGGGCTATCGACAACGGTCAGGTCGGCGTACTGGTCGCGGCGCTGCATACGCTGATAAAAAATGCTGTAGTGCTGGCTGCTGTATTGATAACCGAGGCTGACTTGCTGACCGCTATTGCCGTCGAACCGGCTTTGACTGACCGCCGTGTTGAGCACGCCGAAATTGCCCAGACGCAGATTGCCGCCAACGCCGCCAAGGGTCAGCGCATCCGAGGCCTCGGCATGGCTTTCGAGGGTCAGACTGTCGTTCAGACCGTAGCGCAGGCTGCCGGAGGTCACGCTTGGACCGTAACCGAAATCGCGAATCCCGAAGTCACGGCGCAGGGTACCGGGGGGCACCGGGCAGTC
>DQGF01000348.1:0-852 GCA_003525045.1 Pseudomonas sp.
CAAGCCTCGCTCCTACAGGGGTCTATGTCTTATCGGGTTTAGCCAATAACGTGTACACGCACGGCAACACAAATAACGTGAACAGCGTCCCGATCGACATCCCCGTAGCGATCACCGTGCCGATGTCGAACCGGCTGACCGCGCCTGCACCGGTGGCGATGATCAATGGCACCATGCCGAACACCATGGCGGCGGTGGTCATCAACACCGGACGCAGGCGGATGGCCGCGGCTTGCTCCACCGCCTCGCGCGGGGACAGACCTTTGTCCTTGCGTAACTGGTTGGCGAACTCGACGATCAGGATCCCATGCTTGCTGATCAACCCGATCAGGGTCACCAGGCCGACCTGGGTGTAGATGTTCATGCTCGACCAGCCCAGGAACAACGGGATCAACGCGCCGCAGATCGACAATGGCACGGTCACCAGAATCACCAGCGGGTCGCGAAAGCTTTCGAACTGGGCGGCCAGGACCAGGAAAATGATCGCCAAGGCCAGGGCGAAGGTGACCCATAGCGCGCTGCCTTCCTGGACGTATTGCCGTGATGCGCCGGCATAGTCGAAGGCATAACCCACCGGCGCCTCCTCCCGGGCGATCTGGCGCACGGTGTCGATGGCTTCGCCCATGCTGACCAGCGGAACACCGGAAAGAATCGCCGAGTTGAGTTGCTGGAACTGGTTCAGTTGCCGCGGACGCGCCCTGTCGGTCACGGTGATCAGGGTCGACAGCGCCAGCAGTTCGCCCTGGGTGTTCTTGACGTAATAGTTGTTCAGCCAGTCGGGGTTATCCCGGAAGGGCCGCTCGACCTGCGCGATGACTTTGTAGCTGCGACCTTCGATGGTGAAACGGTTGA
>DQGF01000348.1:1149-8638 GCA_003525045.1 Pseudomonas sp.
ATGGTGAAACGGTTGATCTCCGCTTCACCCAGCAAGGTCGCCAGGGTGCCACCCAGGTCCTGCATCGACACGCCCATCTGTGCGGCTTTGGCGCGATCGATATCCACCACCACTTCGGGCTTGTCGAACGCCAGGTCGAGGTCGACGAAGGCGAACTTGCCGGATTCCAGCGCTCGTTTTTTCACCCGGTCGGTCACTTGCAGCAGCGACTCGTAGTCGTTGGCGGAGTTGATGACAAACTGAAACGGCAGACCCTCGCCAGTGCCCGGCAGGGAGGGCAGGTTGAAGCCGAAAATCTGTAGCCCCGGAATGCTTTCCAGTTTGCCCTGAACCTCGGGCAGGATCTGCATTTGCGTGCGGCTACGGTCGTTCCACGGTTTGAGCAGGAAACCGCCGATTCCCGATTGCACGCCGTTGAAGCCATTGATCTGGAACGAGGAGTAGTACTCGGGAAACGCCTTGAAGATGGTGATGAACTCATCGGTGTAGGCGCTCAGGTAGTCGAGGTTGGTCGGTTGCGGGGCATTGGCCATCATGAAGATGATGCCCTGATCTTCATCCGGTGCCAGTTCCGACTTGGTGAACTTGAGCAGTACCGGGATCAGGCACAGCACGATCACCGCGAACACCAGCACCACCGGCCGGGTGTTGAGCGTGCCGTGCAGCAGGCTCTGGTAACGGCGCTTGAGGCCTTCGAAAATCCGGTCCAGGCGATGGGCCAGGCCGCTGGGATTTTCATCGTGGCGCAGCAATAAGGCGCACATCATCGGTGACAGGGTCAGGGCGACGACTCCCGAGATCACCACCGCCCCGGCCAGGGTCAGGGCAAACTCCTTGAACAGCGCCCCGGTCAGCCCCGTCAGGAAGCCGATCGGCGCATAGACCGCCGCCAGGGTGATGGTCATCGAGACCACCGGCATGGCGATTTCCCGGGCGCCTTCAATGGCCGCATCCAGCGGCGTCTTGCCTTCTTCGATGTGTCGGTGAATGTTTTCCACCACGACGATGGCATCGTCCACCACCAGGCCGATGGCCAAGACCATCGCCAGCAGGGTCAGCAGGTTGATCGAGTAACCCATCATCTGCATGAAGAACATCACACCGATCATCGACAGCGGGATGGTGACCACCGGGATCACTACCGAACGCAGCGCACCGAGGAACAGGAACACCACCACGATGACGATCAGCACCGCTTCGAACAATGTTTTGATCACCTCGTTGATCGAGGCCTGGATGAACAGCGTGGCGTCGTAGGCGATTTCACCTTTGAGGTTCGGCGGCAGTTGGGCTTCCAGGTCCGGCATGATCTTGCGCACTTCCTTGATCACGTCCAGCGGGTTGGCGCCAGGCGTGGCCTTGATGCCGATGTACACCGAAGGCGTGCCGCCGAAGGAACTGATCGAGTCGTAGTTTTCCGCGCCCATCTCAACTCGCGCAACATCGCTGAGCAGCACGCGACTGTCGCCCTCGACCTTGAGCGGGATCGCGGCGAAGGCTTCAGCGGATTTGAGCTCGGTGTTGGCGTTGATGCTGGTGACGACGAATTCGCCTTTCACTTCGCCGGCAGCGGAGAGGAAGTTGTACTTGCGCACCGCATCGGTCACGTCGCTGGCACTCAGGCCGAAACCGGCGAGCTTGACCGGGTCCAGCCACAGGCGCATGGCGAACACCTGGTTGCCGAGAATCTCGGCTTCGGCCATGCCCGGCAAGGTCGCCAGTTTTGGCTGGATGACCCGCGACAGGTAGTCGGTAATCTGCGGGTTGCTCAGCTCCTTGCTGAAAAAACTGATGTACATCAGCGCCGAGGCGTCGGCGGCTTCCTTGCTCAGTACCGGGTCTTCGGCGTCCTGGGGCAACTGGTTCTTCACCTCGTTGGCCTTGGCCAGGAGTTCGGTGAACAAGCGGTCGCTGTTGGCGCCGATGCGCGCGTAGATTGAGATCACAGAGAAGTTCTGGCGGCTGACCGACGTCATGTAGTCGATACCCTCGGCGCTGGCCAGACTTTGTTGCATCGGTTGCGTGATGTAACCCTGGATGGTCTCGGCGTTGGCCCCGGGGTAAGCGGTGGTCACCGTGATCAGGGCGTTTTCCATTTGCGGATACTGGCGCAGCGGCAGCTTGCTCCAGGCCTGAAAGCCCAGCAGTACGATCAGCAGGCTGACCACGGTGGCGAGTACCGGGCGGCGGATGAACGGATCAGTAAAAGCCATGGGGGTACCTTGATCAGTCAGCGCGAGGCTGACTGTTCTTCTCGGCTAGGGTCTTGTCGTCGCTGATGGCGATGTGCGCACCGTTATCCAGTTTGATCTGGCCGGCCGAGACCACTTTTTCGCCGTTCTGCACGCCTTTGGTGATCATCACCAGCCCGTCGCGGCGTTCGCCGGTCTCGATGAAGCGCCGCTCGGCAATCAGAATCGGCTGGCCTTTGTCGTCTTTTTCAAGGCTGCCGTCTTCGGCTTTTTTCTCTGCGACGACATAAAGCGAGTTGCCATAGAGCGTGTAGGTGATCGCGCTTTCCGGCACGACGATGCGCGGTTGAGGGTCGGGCAGCATGACCTGGAGGCTGGCGAACATGCCTGGCAGTAGCTTGCCATCGGGGTTGGCCAGGGTCGCGCGGACCTGCATGTTGCGCGTGCTGCTCTCGAGTTTCGGATTGATCGCGCTGATGGTGCCGGGGAAGGTCTGCGCCGGGTAGGCCGCGACGATGATTTCAACCGGTTGGCCGATGGCGATTTTCGGCACCGACTGCTCGGGCACGAAAAAGTCGACGTAGAGACTGCTGAGGTCTTGCAAGGTGGCAATCATGGTACCGCTGGCAAGATAGTCGCCAACGTCTACCTGACGAATGCCGATGGTCCCGCTGAAGGGCGCGACGATGCTTTTTTTGCCGAGCGCTGCCTTGAGTTGATTGACCGTGGCCTTGCTCTTTTTCAGCACCGCCGAAAGTCGGTCGAATTCGCCTTTGGAAATGGCCTGGCTGCCTACCAGTTGACTACCGCGACCGTAATCGAGCTGGGCAAGCCCGAGGTCGGCCAGGGCGGTTTCGAGCAAGGCACTTTCCACGGCGCTGTCGAGTCGCAGGAGTGGTTGACCGGCCTTGACCTTTTGCCCTGACTCGAACTGCAAATCGATGACGGTGCCGTCTGTCTCAAGGCTCAGGTCCACGCCTTGCAGCGCCGTGAGTGTGCCAACGGTAGGCAGTCGGGCTTGCCAGGGCCGTTCGATGGCAGTGGCCACAGCGACGCTGATCGGCGGTTTCGGCGTGGAGAAGCCTTGAATCATCGTGTAGATAGAGAAGGCTTTGTAGCCGGCCAGGACCAGCACGATCAGCAGAACAACACCCAACATGATCAGCATGCGGCGACGCAGCATATTTCCACTTCCTTGGAGAAAATCAGGTGAGACAGTCGGGAACATTACTCCGAGTGCGGTGCGTATTCCAACTGGCACTTCTTACAGGCGAGAACGCAATGCACCGAACATAAAAACCGTGGCGAGGGAGCTTGCTCCCGCTGGACTGCGTAGCAGTCCCATTTTTTAGGGCCGCTGCGCCGCCCCGCGGGAGCAAGGTAAATCAACCACCGGGAAGGTGGTGTCAGATCAGATGAAGGTGGTTGTCCCAGAGCCCCGCTGGCAGGTCGAGCGGTTTTGCAATCAAATCCGTCTGACGGCAATCGTAGTACCGGCATCGCCCTTGCCCCGAGGTCACGACAAAACCATCGGCCACCGCACCGACCCCGGCGCAATCGGGGAGCGGCGCATCCAGGCGTACCTCACCGCTGTCCAGGTCCCAGATGAAAAACCGGTTGCCCCGTGGCGCAGTCAAGGCGACCAGCCGCAACTCGCTGTGAACCGCGACACTGGCGGTGTAATGCCCCATCGCCTGCAACTGATGCTCAGGCACCGGGAAGGCCACGAACGGCTGCCCCGGTCGCTTGATCGCCAGCAGCTCCGACGACTCGTGGGACGGCCCCATAAACTGCTGGCCGGCGACAATGGTGCCGTCGCTGGCGATCCCCAGATGGCGCACGCTGTTCATCTGCTGGGCGAGGGTTTCCTTGCTCAGCAGGGTGCCATCGCGTTGCATCAGGACCAGGCTCGGTTCCATGGCATTGAGGTTCATCTCGACCCGGCTTTCGGCCTCGGTGCGAATGCCGCCGTTGGCGACCACCAGGGTTTCACCATCGGGCATCCACGACACCTGATGCGGGCCGACGCCGTGGGTGGAGATCTCGCCGCTGTGGATAAGTCGCTCATCTTCGAACTTATACACACCCAGCAAGCCACGACCCGGATCGCTGGTGTCGTTCTCGGTGGCGTACAGCCAGTCGCCGCTGTGGTGAATCACCGCGTGACCGTAGAAGTGCCGGTTCGGCTGTGAGACCACGGTTTGCAGCAGCGTGCCGTCCCGCAGGTCGATCAGGTAACTCTCGGTGCCCGGACGCCGGGCGACGAACAGTGCAATCGGCAGTGTCGGATGGTTGATGATGTCGTGGCAGCGTTGGCCGACCCGGGTGGTGAACACCCGGGTGCCGTCCAGCCGATAACCGACGGCGTAGTGCTTGCCGTCGCCATCGTCCCGCGCCGAAAGCAGCAGCGGGCTCTTGTCCTTTTGTTTGAACAGCGTCCAGCCGCCCAGTGTCACTGCTCCCAGCAGCAAACTACCTAACGTCAGGGCCTGGCGTCGCAGCATGGCAGTCGCCCTCATCAGTCACCGTCGTTGGCGTTGAAGCCCAATTGGATGCCCAGCGCCTTGGCCAGTTCGCCTTCATGCAGGCGGTGGACGACGTTGAGGCTGTCATAGATGTCGTTGAGTTGCTGGCGACCGGCATCGTCGTTGAGCATTTCGGTCAACGAACGCTGATTGCTGGCGAACAGTTTCAGGGACGCGGCGTAAGCGGCGTCGATCTTGTCGGCCAAGGGTTTGTGTTCGCTCGGCAACAGGCCGCGCAGGCCTTTGTTGTCGACCCCTTCCCACACGGTTTTCGCGGCCGCGAGACTGACTTCGAGGCCAGTGAGGGAAGACTGGCTGCGCCACGCATCGGCCTGGAACGGTTGCGGCACGCCTTTGCTCTGGCGGCCCATCGGCGTGCCGAGTTTTTTCTTCAGGCTGTCGAGGGCGGTGACTTGCACCCGCAGCAAATCGGCAATGGCTTCGTGGGAATCGGCGTAGCGCTGGTTCGGGAACTTGCTCATCTGCGCGAGCATGCCATCGGTGTTGTTCCAGCCTTTGAGAATATCTTCGGCTAATTGTTTCTGACGCTCGCCTATCGCGATCAGCAGCGGGCAGTACCTGGCTTTCTGTGCATCGTTGGCCACGTCTGGCTTGCTGTCGAACAGGATGTATTCGTAGGCGGAGAGGCCTTGAACCACAACGCTGGATTTGGCCAGTGCCGCGGCATCGATCTGCGGCTGGGCGCTGACCAGTTGCTCGACCTGACGGCCGACCAGGTTTTTCTTGTCCGGCCAGAACTGTACTTGCCAGGCGCGATTGCCCTCGGCCAGCGGCCCGATCAGCAGCGGTTGCAGTTCGGCCCAGGCCTTCTGTGAATGCAGGAAGTCGGCGCGGGCGGTGTTGAGGTCTGCCTTGCCTTCGCAGTAGGCCAGGGCACTGACGGCCAGCTGGCGGTCGGCATCGACCCAGCGCGTGTAGGTCGGCAGGATCACTGACTTGGCGATGGCCGCCGAGGTGACGGCTTGCGGGTCCTGCGGCGAACAGGCGCCCAGGGCTAACGCGGCAAGGCTGGTGAACAACAATTTGGGACGGAACATGTCGGGCTCCCGCTTATGGGGTGAGTATCAAAGGGAATTCAAAAACGCCAGCAACGCAGCGCGCTGCTCGGCATTGAAAGACAAAACCTGTTGCTGCGCCGCTTGTGCTTCGCCGCCATGCCAGAGCACGGCTTCGAGCAGGTTGCGGGCGCGGCCATCATGCAAAAACCGGGTGTGGCCACTGACTGCCTGCGTCAGGCCGATGCCCCACAACGGCGGGGTGCGCCAGTCGCGGCCACCGGCCTGGAATTCGCTGCGGTTGTCGGCCAAGCCGTCGCCCATGTCATGCAGCAACAGATCGCTGTACGGGCGAATCACTTGATTGGCCAGTTCAGGTTCGGCGGCGTTGGCGGCGGTGGTGTACTTGGGGGTGTGACAGGACTGGCAGCCGGCCTGGAAAAACAGATTCTTGCCGGCCAGCACTTCAGGCGTGCCGACATCGCGGCGCGCCGGTACGGCGAGGTTACGGCTATAGAACAGCACCAGGCGCAGGATGTTATCGCTGACTTCCGGCTCGCCTTCCGGGCCATTGCCATTGGGCGCCTGCTTGCAAGCGGTTTGCCCGTCGGTGCAGTCATCGACACGGCGCAGACTGGTGGTGAGGCCCATGTCGCCGGAAAACGCGTGGACATTCTGTTGGTTGAGGTTCGGTTGCCCGGCCTTCCAGCCAAAGCGCCCGAGGACGGTCTTCTGCTGTACGTCATCCCAGACCCGGTTCGGGCGCCCGGCGATGCCATTTTTTTCGCGGGCCTGAGCCTCGGCATTGGCCAGGATCGCCTCGTCGGGAATCGCTTCGAGCAAGCCCAGGCCAATCATCGGTGGCGCAACCCGGGCCGAAAAACGCGTGTCGGGATGCATCGGTCCGTAGCCGAGCTGGGTGATCTGCAATGTCGGTTTGCGCAATTCGACTTCGGTGCCGTCCTTGAAGCGAATCGGCACCGGCGTGTAATCGACCCGCACCTTGCCTTCCGGGACGACACCAGGCACGGCCATGTCCTGGAGTTGCCCGCCGTAGACCGGTTCCGGCACCACGCCGAGCTGCTCGATGACCTTGGCATAGGCCGGCGCATCGGGAATCGACAGGCGCACCAGCATCGACACGGCATTTGGCGCGTCAGGCGTGGGCGGATGACCGCGACCGTCTTTGATGTGGCAGTTCTGGCAGGCGTTAGTGTTGAACAACGGCCCGAGCCCATCCCGGGCGGTGGTGGTCGACGGGGCGATCACCCAGGGGTTGCGAAAGAAGCTGTTGCCGACGCTGAAGTCCACGCGCCGGGAGGGCGGCAGGTTGGCGGAGGGCAGGGAGAATGCGTTCTGATCGGTCTTGCGCACGGTAGCGCTGCCACCGGACCGGGCTTCGCCGGGTTCGGCCTGGGTAAACATCGGGGCGTCATCGCAGGCACTCAGGCCCAGGGCCAGCAACAGTGCGGACAAGCGAAGAGGCAGCGAGGGCATCAGAGATCCTGCAAGACGAGCAAAACAAGGGCGCAAAGTCTAACAGGGCAGGGGAGATTGAATAAGAGGAATTATCGTTTGGTTGAGGTGGCGCACGGTTTACCTGCAAACCGCGATCCCTTGTGGGAGCGGGCTTGCTCGCGAAAGCGGTGTGTCAGCCGACATTGATGTCGAATGTTATGGCCTCATCTCGGGCAAGCCACGCTCCCACAGGTCGCCACCGTCACTGTAGGAGCGAAGCTTGCTCGCGAAAGCGGTG
>DQGF01000037.1 GCA_003525045.1 Pseudomonas sp.
CGAGGCTTGCCCGCGAAGGCGGTGTGTCAGCCAGCATCAATGTTGAATGTGATGGCCCCTTCGCGGGCAAGCCTCGCTCCTACGGGGTCCAGGTTCCAGATAAGAACAACAGTTCCGAAGAGGACAGAACCATGCAAACCCAACTCTTGATCGACGGCCAACTGATCGACGGCGAAGGCCCTGCCCAACCGGTGTTCAACCCGGCGCTGGGGCGTGTGCTGGTGGAGATCAACGAAGCCAGCGAAGCCCAGGTCGATGCTGCCGTGCGTGCCGCCGACAACGCCTTCGAAAACTGGTCGCAAACCACGCCGAAAGAGCGCTCGCTGCTGCTGCTCAAACTTGCCGACGTCATCGAAGCCCACGGCGCAGAGCTGGCCAAACTGGAATCGGACAACTGCGGAAAACCCTACAGCGCCGCGCTGAACGACGAGATCCCCGCGATCGCGGACGTGTTCCGCTTCTTCGCCGGCGCCAGCCGTTGCATGAGCGGTTCGGCGGGCGGTGAATACCTGCCCGGCCACACGTCGATGGTCCGCCGCGACCCGGTGGGCGTGATCGCCTCCATCGCGCCGTGGAACTACCCACTGATGATGGTCGCCTGGAAAATCGCCCCGGCCCTGGCCGCCGGTAATACCGTGGTGCTCAAGCCGTCGGAACAAACCCCGCTGACCGCGTTGCGCCTGGCGCAACTGGCATCGGAAATTTTACCGGCCGGCGTGCTCAATCTGGTGTTCGGCCGTGGTCCTACAGTCGGCAGCCCGCTGGTCAGCCATCCGAAGGTGCGCATGGTGTCGCTGACTGGCTCGATCGCTACGGGCTCAAACATCATTTCCAGCACCGCCGACAGCGTCAAACGCATGCACATGGAACTGGGCGGCAAGGCCCCGGTGATCATCTTCGACGACGCCGACATCGACGCCGCCGTGGAAGGCATTCGCACCTTCGGTTTCTACAACGCCGGCCAGGACTGCACCGCCGCGTGCCGCATCTATGCGCAGGAAGGCATTTACGACAAGTTCGTCGAGAAGCTAGGCGAGGCGGTCAGCAGCATCAAGTACGGCGTGCAGGATGATCCAGCGACCGAGCTGGGTCCGCTGATCACGGCACAACATCGCGACCGTGTGGCCGGGTTCGTCGAGCGGGCCGTGGCGCAGCCGCATATCCGCTTGATCACGGGCGGCAAGGCAGTGGAAGGCGATGGCTACTTCTTTGAGCCGACGGTGCTTGCCGACGCGCAACAGGATGACGAAATCGTCCGCCGCGAAGTGTTCGGGCCGGTGGTGTCAGTGACCCGATTCACCGATGAAGCCCAGGTGCTGGGTTGGGCCAACGACTCGGACTACGGCCTGGCATCGTCGGTCTGGACCTCGGATGTCGGTCGTGCGCATCGCCTTTCGGCACGCTTGCAGTACGGCTGCACCTGGGTGAACACGCACTTCATGCTGGTCAGCGAAATGCCGCACGGCGGTCAGAAACTGTCCGGGTATGGCAAGGACATGTCCATGTATGGGCTGGAGGACTACAGCGTGGTGCGGCATGTGATGTTCAAACATTAACGACGAAAAGATCGTAGCCTGCGGCAACTCCGGGGGTCTGCGGACGGTGCGATATCTACGGTTCTTGCGATCGATGGAGGAACTGCCGCGAGTTGCGATCTTTTGACGATCCATCGACAGTGGTGTTCGCCCGGCGCAATCGATGGCATGGGAAATTTATGCATTTCGAAATACATCCACTCTGTTTGTTTTGTTTTCGCCCGCTAAAGTTTCCTCAAACCAATGCACACCATATTGGTTGACGAACATCGTGGTAAGGCTTAGGGTGTTTACATTGTTTACAGCGTATACATTTTAAGGAGAGCCACCATGGCCTCGCCAGTTTTGTCCTTTCGCGTTGAAGAGCTGTTGGCTCAACAACTGGATCAGTTGGCTGCAGCCACCGATCGTGACCGTCAGTACCATCTCAAGCGTGCGTTGGTTCGTTATGTAGAAGCCGAGTCATGGCATCTGCAAGCCATAAGCGATGGCATAGCGGATGCCGACGCGGGAAAACTTACCGATCTTGACGCCGTGAAGGCTAAGTGGGCAAAACGTGCCGAGCGTAGTATTGACTGAAAAAGCTGAAAGCGACCTCGACGCCATTCACGAGTACTACCAAGGTGCTATTGGTGTTGAGGCTGCCGTCCAGATCATTTCGACGATTTTGCAGTCTTTCCGTCAGCTGGAACGATTCCCGGGATCGGGCAGGCCCTCTGTAATGCCTGATGTGCGTGAGCTGGTGTTGGGTCAGTATCCCTTTATCGCTCCTTATCGATTGATGAATGGCCAAATACAAGTGCTGCGGGTTCTACATCAGCGTGAGCGTGCAGAACGACCGCAGGATTGGTAATCGACGGCATCCAACCGCAGCATAGTTGCCGCCGCTGGATGCCGCACCTGCTCAAAACCGCGAAACACTCCTCATCGCGTCCACCAGATAGCGCATGGCAATCCGGTCGCTCTCCGACAACTCGCGATAGCGCTCGACCAATTTCATTTCCTCGGAATTGAGTCGACGCCTCCTCCGCCCGGTGACCAGGCACGGAAAGATTCCCAACATTTCGGTGATGCCTTGTACTTTCGACATGGACGATGTCCTTCTATACGTCAGAGAAAACTTGAAAAGCCACATCGCCCTACCCTTTTTCAGCGGTCACCTTGTGCCAACTGAATCCCACCGGCCTGAGGGCTGAAACCGGTCATGGCCCATAGAATAGGAAGTTATTCAGGTTGAAAAGCGATTTTTAGAGTAATTAGTCGAGAAAAGCAGAAATGCCCTATAAATCAGAAACCCCTGTCGGAAATTTTTACTGACATGTCTTGTTTCATTGCCGCGCAATCGTCACGCCATCAATCATTTTTTCTCTGCGACCGAACGGTTTAAGCTATTTGGTATCTGTTTAATGTCCGTTGCGTTTGGCCGAAGGCATGTCCGAACCTCTTTTTTTGATCCAATGTGCCAGGAACGGTGCGGGATTGTTCACGACAGGTTGTACTTATGCACCGCAGGAATTTGCTCAAAGCGTCCATGGCCATCGCGGCTTACACCGGTCTATCGGCCACCGGCCTGCTGGCCGTTCGAGCCTGGGCCGGTAACAGTGCGGCGGATGGCGAAGCTCAGGCATTCGACTTCGAAGCACTGAAGATCCAGGCCAAGCAACTCGCCGGCAACCGATATCAGGACACCAAACAGGTGCTGCCGCCGACCTTGGCGACCATGACCCCGCAGAATTTCAACGCGATTCGCTACGACGGCAACCACTCCCTGTGGAAAGACCTGAACGGCCAACTCGACGTGCAGTTTTTCCACGTCGGCATGGGTTTCAAGCAGCCGGTGCGCATGTACAGCGTCGATCCCAAGACGCGCCAGGCGCGCGAGGTGCATTTCCGCCCATCCCTGTTCAACTATGAAAAAACCACGGTCGACACCAAGCAGCTCACCGGCGATCTGGGTTTTTCCGGGTTCAAGCTGTTCAAGGCCCCCGAACTGGACAGGCATGACGTCTTGTCCTTCCTCGGCGCCAGTTATTTCCGCGCGGTAGACGCCTCTGGCCAGTACGGTCTGTCGGCCCGCGGCCTGGCGATCGATACCTATGCCAAAAAGCGCGAGGAGTTTCCGGACTTCACCAAGTTCTGGTTCGAGACGCCGGACAAGGACAGCACCCGCTTCGTGGTCTACGCCCTGCTGGACTCGCCGAGCGCCACCGGCGCCTACCGTTTCGACATCGACTGCCAGGCCGAACGCGTGGTGATGGGCGTCGACGCTCACATCAATGCGCGCACCGCCATCGAACAGCTGGGCATCACGCCGATGACCAGCATGTTCAGCTGCGGCACCCACGAGCGCCGCATGTGCGACACCATTCACCCGCAAATCCATGACTCCGATCGCCTGGCGATGTGGCGCGGTAATGGCGAGTGGATCTGCCGTCCGCTGAACAATCCGGCCACCCTGCAATTCAACGCCTTTGCCGACACCGATCCAAAAGGTTTCGGGCTGGTTCAGACCGATCACGAGTTCGCCAATTATCAGGATACCGTCGACTGGTACAGCAAGCGCCCAAGCCTGTGGGTAGAACCTACGACCGCATGGGGCGAAGGCTCAATCGATCTGTTGGAAATTCCTACGACCGGCGAAACCCTCGATAACATCGTCGCCTTCTGGACCCCGAAAAAACCGGTGGCGGCCGGCGACTCGCTGAACTATGGCTACAAGCTCTACTGGAGCGCGCTGCCACCGGTGAGCACGCCGCTGGCGCGGGTCAACGCGACCCGTTCGGGCATGGGCGGCTTCATCGAAGGCTGGGCGCCTGGCGAGCATTACCCGGAAGTCTGGGCGCGACGGTTTGCCGTGGACTTCACGGGCGGCGGTCTGGACCGCTTGCCGGAAGGTGCGGCAATCGAGCCTGTGGTCACTTGCTCGAACGGCGAGGTGAAAGACTTCAACGTGTTGGTACTGGATGACATCAAGGGCTATCGGATCACGTTCGACTGGTACCCGACCAATGACAGCGTGGCTCCGGTGGAGCTGCGGTTGTTCATTCGCACCAATGACCGGACCTTGAGCGAAACCTGGTTGTACCAGTACTTCCCGCCGGCGCCGGAGAAGCGTAAGTACACCTGAAGGTAAGTGAGTGTCTGGGCGGGCCCCTTCGCGGGCAAGCCTCGCTCCTACGGGGCAGGTGATGAACGCTCCGTTCTCTTGTAGGAGCGAGGCTTGCCCGCGAAGACGGCTGAACAAACGACAAACATCCCCACCCAAAAACAATAAAGCCCCGATCAACTCGACCGGGGCTTTTTTGTTTTTACAGCTTCACTCAGTCACGCAAATCCGACTCATGAATCGGCTGCTCCCGATGGGTTGCCCGCTGATACTGCGCCGGCCAGATGGCCTTGCGCCCACCCAGGTCGTCATCGGCATGCAGTGGCCAGTACGGATCGCGCAGCAGTTCCCGAGCCAGGAAGATAATGTCGGCCTGACAGGTGCGCAATATGTGCTCGGCCTGAGCGGGTTCGGTAATCATCCCTACAGTGCCGGTGGCAATGCCTGACTCCTTGCGTACACGTTCGGCGAAGCGGGTCTGATAACCAGGTCCTGTCGGAATCTCGGCATTGACCGCCGTACCACCCGACGATACGTCGATCAGGTCCACGCCCAAACCCTGGAGGCGCCGTGCCAGCTCGACGGTTTCATCGGGGTTCCAGCCGTCTTCCACCCAATCGGTGGCCGACACCCGCACAAATAGCGGTAACTCCTCGGGCCATACCGCACGCACCGCCTCAGTGACTTGCAGCACCAACCGAATTCGATTCTCGAACGAACCGCCATATTGATCGCGGCGCTGATTACTCAGGGGTGACAGAAACTGGTGCAACAGATAGCCGTGGGCGGCGTGTATTTCGACCACTTTGAAACCGGCGGTCAGCGCCCTTTTGGCCGAGTCGACAAAGGCCTGAATGACGTCGGCGATCTGGCCATCATCGAGCTGTGTGGGTTGAGTGTGCTGGGGATCGAAAGCGATCGGCGAAGGACCGACTGGAACCCAGCCACCTTCATCGGGTTTGACGCTGCCATGCTTGCCCAGCCACGGCCTATGAGTGCTGGCCTTGCGTCCGGCGTGGGCCAACTGAATGCCGGCCACGGCGCCCTGAGCGGTGATGAAACGGGTGATCCGTTGCAGGGGTTCGATCTGTTCGTCATTCCACAGACCCAGGTCATCGGCGGTGATCCGTCCGTCGGCAGTGACCGCCGTGGCTTCGGTAAATACCAGACCGGCACCGCCGACAGCGCGGCTGCCAAGGTGGACCAGGTGCCAGTCATTGGCCAGGCCATCCACGCTCGAATACTGGCACATCGGCGATACCGCAATGCGGTTGAGCAGGGTCAATTGGCGAACGGTATAGGGTTCAAGCAGCAGACTCATGGGGCACCTCTCGAATCAGTGGGCAGGCTCCAGGGTTCTGTTTGAAAGTCGACGAGTGACAGGAAAAAGCTGCAGCACCCGCCCCCGCGGGCAAAAAAATCGACAAGACGTCACAAGGATTATCAAGCAGTGCTTAGAGCCTAGTCGACAACGGGGGATGGTGGAGGGTTCAGATGGATTCGGTGTCAGTCGCCTTCGCGGGCAAGCCTCGC
>DQGF01000028.1 GCA_003525045.1 Pseudomonas sp.
AACCAATGTGGGAGCGAGCTTGCTCCGGGCGGCGATCCGACGAAGGCGATTCAACGGGCGAAGAAGATCTGCGCCCGAAGCCTCAAGCCCCGTGGCACTTCTTGAATTTCTTGCCATTGCCGCATGGGCAAGGGTCGTTGCGGCCAACGTCTTTCAAGGCGTTGCGCACCGGTTCCTGGTGAGCGTGGCCGCAGTTCGGGCCGTGGACATGACCATGGTCGTGATCATGGTGGTCGTGATGCTCATGATCGTGGTTGCAATCAGGGCCATGGATATGGGGTTGCTGGGTCATCGAAGTTGCTCCGGAATTAAATCGGCGGGGATTATCACGCCATTGCGCGCCAGGTGCACGTAGTGCGCGATGAATAAACCGGTTTCCATTTCACCTTCCAGACGATAGGGGATGGGCTGATTGGGTTTCTTCAGTAATTTCACCAGGTCCCGGACCTTGGGCCACAAGTTGGTGCGGATCGGCACTTTGAAGTACGCGCTGCGCTTGGGACTGACGGTAAACCAGTGTTCGTGCTCGCCTTCGGTCAGCAGCATGTCGCCCAGGTGAATGCGATATTCGAGGCCGCGCACCGTCAGGTCGCTGTCGTTGGGGTTGTCGACGCGAAAGTACAAGAGGAATCGCTGCTGCATCAGTTTGGCCTGGACGACTTCGACCTTCACCAGGTGCACCTGCGGCTCCGGCAGATCGTCGCCGAACCAGGACGCACAGCCGCTAAGCCCCAGAAACAGGAGCAGGGTGAGCAGATTCAATGTGTGCCGTCGGGTGAACATGGTCGAATTTCTCCCTTGAACACCAGTTTAGTCTTTAAAAGATCGCAGCCTTTGACAGTACGCCGACCAAATGCAGGAGCTGTCTGACGCCGCGAACTGTTGACTTCACCTCAACCGCTGAAATATCCGGCGCAACACTTCTTGAACTTCTGGCCGCTGGCGCAGGGGCAGGCATCGTTGCGCCCGGCCTTGAGTTGCACGGTGGGATCGATGAAGTACCAGCGGCCGGCGTTCTGCACGAACGACGAGCGTTCGCGGTGGCTGTGTTCGCCGCCGCCGTCGTGCCAGCGCGCGCTGAAGGTGACGAACGCGTGTTCCGGCTGACCGCCGAGGACCTCGGAACTTTCCACGTCCAGGCCCAGCCAGGTGCTTTGGGCGCTCCAGTCGCTGATGGACTGCCGGTCCAGGCCCGCTTGTTGCGCGGGCAGGGTGGTCGCCACCAGATAATCGATCAGGCCCAGCACATAGGCGCTGTAGCGCGAACGCATCAAGGCTTCGGCACTAGGCGCCGGATGCCCGGCATGGTAATGACCGCAGCAGGCGTCAAGCAGGGTGCCGCTGCCGCAAGGACAAATGGATGTACTCATTGCGTTACCACCAATATTTCCCGAAATTTTCCGGATTGGCCCAGAATCGCGAATTGAGCCAGTCGGGTACTTGTTTGTAGTCAAGCAGATCGTAGGTAAACAGTGTCAGCACCTGATCGTCGCGCTGGAAGCGTTCGCTGGCTTGCAGGGCCAGGGAGAAGAAGTCGGTCTCTTGCCAGCCACTGGCCGGCAAGTCGGCCAGCACCGCGATGCGGCTGGCGTTGAGGTTGCGAATTCCACCCAACAGGTTCAGGCCATCGCGCTTGGGCAAATGTTCCAGGCAATCGACCACCAGCGCCAGGTCAAACCGGCGTGCCGCCAGTTCGGCCGGCAACGGCCCGGGTGCCGCATGGGCCACACTGGTGTCCGGGTGCGCGAGCCTGAAGGCTTCCAGCGCGGGGAATTCGCTGGCGCCAATGAGCAACAGGCGTGCCGGGGAATAATGATCAAGCAAAGCGGCCAGCGCCTGCTGGGGCGTGCGCGAAGAAATACCTGCAATCATCGAAGATCCTCATTGAGAGCGCCAAGACTAGCTTGCCCACAGGTCCAGATATAGAGCTGTATAAGGTTAAAAGTGCCGATCAGCCGCGAACACGGGACCAAACAGCAATGGCCTGTTGCTGGCGGAGAGTAAAACTCGGGTCTTTACTCCCTAGAATCGGTTTCAAGCCGATCCCTCAGGAGAAAACTCGATGAGCATAGTTCGCACAGCATTACCCTTGGTTCTGCTAACCAGTGTGTTGACTGGTTGCGCAGGTTTGCAGAAAACCGACTGGCCGACCTGTGCGGCGGTCGGTGGTGTCGTGGGCGCGGGTCTTGGCGCAACCGAGAGCTCGGCATGGGCAGGGTATGGCGCGCTGCTGATCGGCGGCACGGCTGCGGCCTACTGCTGGGTTCACGGGGATGGCGACGAAGATGGCGATGGTGTGCCGGACAGCCGCGACAAGTGCCCGGGTACGCCCAGAGGTGTACAGGTCGACGCCGACGGTTGCCCTCCACCCGTTCCTGCACCAGTGGTCGAAGAGGCCGTTGTGGTCAAGGAAGAAGTCATCGTCATCCGCGATGTTCATTTCCAGTTCGACAAAGCCACACTGACCCCTTCTGATAAGGATGTACTCAATACCATCGCCACTCGCCTGAAACAGGAATCCAGCACCGCCCAATTGACCGTGACCGGTCATACCGACAGCGTGGGCAGTGATGCCTACAACAAGAAACTGTCGGATCGTCGTGCGCACTCGGTGGTCGAGTACCTGATTTCCCAAGGCGTACCCCGCAGCGAATTCGTGTCTGTTACCGGTGCCGGTGAAAGCCAGCCGGTGGCCGATAACAAAACCGCTGACGGTCGTGCGTTGAACCGTCGCACGGAAATCAAAATCAACCGCTAGCCCTTGTATTCCGCGGCTGGTGCAGTCGCGGATGCGGGTCTTTACTCCTGTGTAACCGGCATTGGCCGGTAACACAGGAGCGTTCACGATGAGTGTTCTCACAAGGATACGCCGCCAATACCCCCGTCGAGCATCACGGTTGCCCGTTGCCACAGTATCCGGTCAGCGTGAAACCCGCCGAACCGGTGCGCGCCGAAGTCATCATCCTGAGCGACGACGTGCTGTTCACCTTTAA
>DQGF01000301.1:0-178 GCA_003525045.1 Pseudomonas sp.
TCATTTGCGGCGCGTTCGAGAAGCGCATCGAACAGCGCACCGTGCGTAAGTGATCCCCTGCCCCCGGACCGAATGAAGGAATAACAACAATGGCACTTTCCCGCGAACAAATGGCTCAACGCGTCGCCCGCGAAATGCAGGACGGCTTTTACGTGAACCTGGGCATCGGCATTCCGAC
>DQGF01000301.1:466-3509 GCA_003525045.1 Pseudomonas sp.
TACGTGAACCTCGGCATCGGCATGCCGACGCTGGTCGCCAACTACATCCCCGAAGGCATGGAAGTCATGCTGCAGTCGGAAAACGGCCTGCTCGGCATGGGTCCTTTCCCTACTGAAGAAACCATCGATGCCGACATGATCAACGCCGGCAAACAAACCGTGACCGCGCGTATCGGCGCTTCGATCTTTTCCTCGGCCGAGTCCTTCGCGATGATTCGCGGTGGTCATGTCGACCTGACCGTGCTGGGTGCCTTTGAGGTAGACGTGCAAGGCAACATCGCCTCGTGGATGATCCCCGGCAAGCTGGTCAAGGGCATGGGCGGCGCCATGGACCTGGTAGCTGGCGCAGACAACATCATCGTCATCATGACCCACGCGTCCAAGGACGGTGAGTCCAAGCTGTTGTCCAAATGCAGCCTGCCGCTGACCGGCGCCGGGTGCATCAAGCGCGTGCTGACCGACCTGGCTTATCTTGAAATCGAAAACGGCGCCTTTATTCTCAAGGAACGTGCCCCGGGCGTCAGCGTCGAGGAAATCGTCGCCAAGACCGCCGGCAAACTGATCGTGCCTGATCACGTTCCGGAAATGCAGTTCGCTGCTCAGTGAGGGTTCATTCCATGCAAGAAGTCGTCATTGTCGCCGCCACCCGTACCGCCATCGGCAGCTTCCAGGGCGCCCTGGCCAACGTGTCCGCGGTTGACCTCGGGGCTGCGGTGATCCGTCAGTTGCTGGCGCAAACCGGCCTGGACGTGGCTGAAGTCGATGAAGTGATCATGGGCCAGGTGTTGACCGCCGGTGCCGGGCAAAACCCCACCCGCCAGTCCGCCATCAAGGCTGGCCTTCCGTTCACTGTGCCCGCCATGACCCTGAACAAGGTCTGCGGCTCCGGCCTGAAAGCGCTGCATCTGGCGACTCAGGCGATTCGCTGTGGCGACGCCGACGTGATCATTGCCGGCGGTCAGGAAAACATGAGCCTGTCCAATTACGTCTTGCCCGGTGCCCGCACCGGTCTGCGCATGGGTCACGCCCAGATCGTCGACACCATGATCAGCGACGGTCTGTGGGATGCGTTCAACGATTACCACATGGGCATCACCGCCGAAAACCTCGCGGAAAAATACCACCTGACCCGTGAGCAACAGGACGCCTTCGCCGCGGCCTCCCAGCAGAAAGCCACGGCCGCCATCGAAGCCGGGCGTTTTGCCGATGAGATCACGCCGATCCTGATTCCTCAGCGCAAGGGCGATCCGCTGTCCTTCGCCACCGATGAACAGCCACGGGCCGGCACCACCGCCGAATCCCTGGGCAAGCTTAAAGCCGCCTTCAAGAAGGACGGTTCGGTGACCGCCGGCAATGCTTCATCCCTGAACGACGGGGCCGCCGCCGTGATCCTGATGAGTGCGGAAAAAGCCAAGGCCCTGGGTTTGCCGGTGCTGGCGAAAATCGCCGCCTACGCCAACGCGGGCGTCGACCCGGCGATCATGGGCATCGGTCCGGTGTCGGCCACGCGCCGCTGCCTGGACAAGGCCGGCTGGTCGATCGATCAACTGGACCTGATCGAAGCCAACGAAGCCTTCGCCGCGCAATCGCTGGCGGTGGCCAAGGACCTGGAATGGGACCTGGACAAGGTCAACGTCAACGGTGGCGCCATCGCCCTGGGCCACCCGATCGGGGCCTCGGGTTGCCGGGTGCTGGTGACCTTGCTGCATGAAATGATCAAGCGCGACGCCAAGAAAGGCCTCGCCACCCTGTGCATCGGTGGTGGCCAGGGCGTGGCACTGGCGATCGAGCGGGCGTAAAGCGTTCAACAGACTGCGCGGGGGCCCACGAAGAACCGCCGCAGTGTGGCAACACCCCGGTGCACTGTGGCGAGGGGGCTTGCCCCCGTTGGAGTGCGAAGCGCTCCCAAAATCTTCGACTGTTGCCGAGATTCAGGGATTGCTGCGCAACCCAACGGGGGCAAGCCCCCTCGCCACAATGTGTCAACATTCAGGCTTTCCTCAGCTGACTGGCACCGGGTTCTTTTTTTTGCCGATTCCTGGACTACCCGAGCCGCACGCTGATGCAGGCCAAGACCCAAGGTGATCGAGCGTGTCAATTTTTGTTTGTATACAAAACCCATCCAAACTTAGAGCAGTCCTCCGCCCGCAATGCTAACGTTGCCCCTCACTCAGGTCGGAGACGTGTGCGTGTTGATGCTCAAACTGCTGGTAATTCCAGGATTTCTCTTGCTGATTTCCCTGGCCGGTAAACGCTGGGGGCCTAGCGTCGCCGGTTGGCTGTCGGGGTTGCCGGTGGTGGTCGGGCCGATTCTGTTCTTCCTCGCCATCGAGCAAGGCCAGGTGTTCGCCGCTCAATCGGCGACCGCAGCGTTATCCGCGATGTTTGCCATGATTGCCTTCTGCGTGACCTATGCCCAAGTCGCACAACGGACGGGATGGCCGTGGGCGCTGGTGATCTCGCTGTCGGTCTGGGCCAGCGCGGCCGTGGTGCTGTCATTGATCCCGCCGTCGTTGACGTTCTCGGTGATCGCCGCCGCGGTCGCATTGCTGGCGGCGCCCTACCTGTTCCCCCAGGTGCAGCCCATCCTTGCACGCCCGGCGCCAAAGTCAGACAAATTGCTGCTGCGCATGATTGCAGGGGCTCTGCTCACCCTCGCCGTCACCTTGCTTGCCAGTACCGTCGGCGAACGCTGGAGCGGCCTGCTCGCGGTGTTCCCGGTATTGGGCAGCGTGATGGCGGTGTTTTCCCAGCAAACCCGCGGGCCGGCCTTTACCGCGGCACTGTTGCGCGCCACAGCGACCGGAATGTATTCGTTCGCGGCGTTTTGTCTGGTACTGGCATTGACTCTACCCGGCATGGGACTGACCGGCTTCGCCCTCGGCGTCGCGGTATCCGTGGCGATGCTGGGGGTCACCAAACGCCTGTTGGCGAAACCGCCGAAACCGTCTGGAGCCTGTTCGACCCTGTCGAACGAGTAGCACTGCAACCTTGGACGTGAACCGGACAGGTTTCACCCCCTGTGGCGGGCGACCGTCCATTC
>DQGF01000301.1:3790-5959 GCA_003525045.1 Pseudomonas sp.
CCCCCCTGTGGCAGGCGACCGTCCATTCCGACGCGCTGGAATGCTTCACAAGCTCCATGGGATGATCGCCCCCCAAAGCGCGACCATCCCTGGAGATTTCGAATGTCATTGTTGAGTAAAAAAGCCGTTGTCCTGTTGCTGATGGCGGCCGCCAGTCTGGGAGCGATGAATGCACAGGCCGCCAAGGCCACTGCGAGCAATACCGCGCCAGCACAGAAAGTTTCAATGTTGGGCGGCAAGTTCAAGTTCACTCTGCCCACAGGCTTTATCGCCACCCCATTGCCAGCCGGCGACGCGGCGACCGGTACTGCCGGGGCGACGGGCACCATGTACACCAATCAGGCCACCAAAACCGTCGTGATCGCCGCTGAAAACACCATTCCCGGCGGCGTCAACGTCAAGGACAACGACGGCCAGTTCCTCGACTCCGCGGTGTCCAACTTCGCCACCGAACAAGCCAGCGCGCTGCCGGACTTCACCAAACTCAGCGAGAAAAGCCTGACCCAGAAAGGCACAGGCCTGGGACTGCGGCAGATCGACAGCACCGCCACCCAGGGCGGCGGCAAAACCCTCGACACCACGCTGATGGCCGCGTCCGGCACACGTATGGCGATCGTTCAGGTGATTTCCCGCCTCAGCGACAATGCCGGCCACGAGGCGCTGGTCAAACAAATCGTCACCGGCAAGTAGGGTTCAGGGATTGAGACGCTGCAACCAGGCGCTCAAGTCCTGCATCTCGGTAGCACTGATGCTGTGACCGACACCAGGGTAGGCATGGAACTCAGGCTTGAGTGACAGGCTCTGCAACAGGCTGTCAGCGTCAGTGCCGTCGTTGTAGGGAAGGCGTTTGTCCGCCGTGCCATGCCCGATGAAAATCGCCAGAGGCTGGCGCTTTTCATCCGGTTTGAGCTCGGACTTGAGCACGGGCAGAATCCGCCCGCTCAACGCCGCGATCCCGCCCACCGCCTCGGGCTGACGCAATGCCACCTCGTAGGACATGATCGCACCCTGGCTGAAGCCCACCAGGAATACCTTGTTCGGTTCCGTGTGATATTTCTTCGCCGCCTGTGCGACGAAATCCAGCAGCACCTGGCCGCTGGCTTTCAAGTCATTCGTTTCACCGTTGTAGGCAGCGTTGCCCTTCTCGCGAAACCATTTGAAACTACCCTCCTCCATCACCATCGGTGCCCGTACCGACAGGTAGTTGTATTGCGCGGGCAACTCATCCTTGATGTCGAACAGGTCATGCTCGTTACTGCCGTAACCGTGGAGGAAAATCACCAGGGGTTGATCGCGGGATTCGGGGTGGGCCTGCTCAAGATACTTGAGCGGCAGATCGGATTGCAGCGGGGTTTGAGCGTGGACGGCGGCGGACGCCAGCAGGGTCAACAGAGCGAAAAACTTCAACATAAACCTTCCTTCACACGTGCAGGATTCGGGGGAGAGCCTAACACTGTGAAACGGGATGTCGATGATGGCCTGGGTATCGGCATCGCTGCTTAGGCCGTCTTCGCCGGCAAGCCGGTCTCGCTCCCACAGTTGACCGCGATCCAATGTGGGTGCGAGCCTGCTCGCGAAGAGGCCCTGAAGTTCGCTAACGATTTCCCAGTAAAAACTTCAATCGTTTATCAGTCTCCCAACCCGAATCGGCTCACGCCCCGCCACTTTATGGCGTCCAGCTGCGAAACCGGAGCAGGCAAGCCATCGAGCACCTGGCCCATGGCCTGGCGAATCAGCGCGGTGTTGGCGCACGCATCATTGCCCAGGCGATCGCCGATCAGTTCGGCGACCGGTGCGCCGAGTTCGACGAACGAGCGGTTGAAGTTCTTGCCGCTGCCCAGCTCGAAGCGCCCCATGTGGCTGCCCTGCAGGTGCTGGTCGAGGCCGATGGGATTGGCCACCGGCACCAGTTCGATAATGCCTTGCAGCTGACCCTGGGTTTCAAGTTCGGCCAGGCGTTGCTTCAGCTCCCAGGCGGTGCGCATGCCCGGCAATTCGTCAGCGTGCAGGCTGGCCTGGATGTAGACCTTGCGAGTACCCGCGCCGTAGCGAAACACGCTCAGGGTGCGCTCGGTACCCAGGTGGCTCCAGGGCAGTGGATGGTCGATGCGTTGCATCGGTTACTCCGATATAGGGGGCACTGAGATCACCTGTGGGAGCGGGCTTGCT
>DQGF01000148.1 GCA_003525045.1 Pseudomonas sp.
GATTCTGCCCGGCGACCGGGTGGTGCTTGAAGGCAACAACCAGAAGCAGGCAGATTTCCTGTCCCGCTCCCTGGCCAAGGCCGATCCGGGCAAGCTCCACGACCTGCACATGATCATGCCCAGTGTCGGTCGCTCCGAGCATCTGGATCTGTTCGAACGCGGCATCGCCCGCAAGCTCGACTTCTCCTTCGCCGGCACCCAGAGCCTGCGCATCAGCCAGTTGCTGGAAGATGGCCTGCTGGAAATCGGCGCGATCCACACCTACATCGAACTCTATGCGCGACTGGTGGTGGACCTGATTCCCAACGTCGTGCTCTCGGCAGGTTTCATGGCCGACCGCGCGGGCAACATCTACACCGGTCCGAGCACCGAAGACACCCCTGCATTGATCGAACCAGCCGCCTTCAGCGACGGCATCGTCATCGTCCAGGTCAATCAGCTGGTTGACGATGTCACTGACCTACCTCGCGTCGATATTCCGGCCTCCTGGGTGGATTTCGTGGTGGTGGCCGATAAACCGTTCTACATCGAACCGCTGTTCACTCGCGACCCACGCCACATCAAGCCTGTGCACGTGCTGATGGCGATGATGGCAATCCGCGGGATCTACGAAAAACACAACGTGCAGTCCCTGAATCACGGCATCGGTTTCAACACCGCCGCCATTGAACTGATCCTGCCGACCTACGGCGAATCCCTCGGCCTGAAGGGCAAGATCTGCCGCAACTGGACCCTCAATCCTCACCCAACCTTGATCCCGGCCATCGAAAGCGGTTGGGTCGAAAGCGTGCATTGCTTCGGCACCGAACTCGGCATGGAGAACTACATCGCAGCGCGGCCCGACGTGTTCTTCACCGGCCGTGACGGTTCCCTGCGATCCAACCGGATGTTCTGCCAACTGGCCGGGCAGTACGCGGTGGACCTGTTCATCGGCGCGACCCTGCAAGTCGATGGCGACGGCCATTCCTCCACCGTAACCCGCGGACGCCTGGCCGGGTTCGGTGGTGCGCCGAACATGGGCCATGACCCGCGCGGCCGCCGCCACGGTACGCCGGCCTGGCTCGACATGCGCCATGACGATGCGCCCGAGGCGCTGCTGGAGCGGGGCAAGAAACTCGTGGTGCAAATGGTCGAGACTTTCCAGGAGGGCGGTAAACCGACCTTCGTCGAAACCCTCGACGCGGTGGAAGTAGCGAGAAAAAGCGGCATGCCGCTGGCGCCGATCATGATCTACGGCGACGACGTCACCCACGTCATCACCGAACAGGGTGTCGCAAATCTCCTGCTGTGCCGGTCTCCCAAGGAACGTGAAGGCGCGCTGCGCGCCATCGCCGGAGACACGGACTTTGGACGCGCTCAAGCTCGAGACATGACCGACAATCTGCGCGAACGCCGGATCGTGATGCAACCGTCCGACCTTGGGATCGATGCAAAGGACGCGACGCGCGATCTGCTCTCCGCGCGGACAATTGACGATCTCGTTGTCTGGTCCGGCGGCCTGTATGTGCCGCCACTCAAATTCCGCACGTCCCGGTAGCGGCCTCGATCACTCAAGCATNNGCGACGACGTCACACACCTGCTGACCGAAGAAGGCATTGCCTATCTGTACAAGGCGCGTTCGCTGGAAGAGCGCCAGGCGATGATCGCCGCCGTCGCCGGGGTGACCGTCATCGGTCTGCGCCACAACCCGAAGGACACCGCGCGCATGCGCCGCGAAGGCTTGATCGCCTTCCCCGAAGACCTCGGCATCCGCCGCACCGACGCCACTCGCGAGCTGCTTGCAGCCAAAAGCGTGGCCGATCTGGTCGAGTGGTCCGGTGGCCTCTATAACCCGCCTGCCAAATTCAGGAGCTGGTAAATGCACGCATTCAACCTGCAACCGAAACCCCTGTCGCTGGCTGAACAGCTGGCCGACCTGGCCGTGGATGCGCTGATCGATGAAGCGGATCTGTCGCCGAAACCGGCACTGGTTGACCGTCGCGGCAGTGGCGCACACACCGATTTGCACCTGGGCCTGATGCACGCCTCGGCGCTGGCCCTGTGGCCGGCGTTCAAGGACATGGCGCAAGCGGCTATCGAGATTGGCGAAGTCGGTTTACCGCTGCGTGAAGCTATCGGAAGGATTGGTCGCGAAGGCGAACAAGAGATGCTCGCCACCACCCATGGCGTGAATACCCATCGGGGAGCCATCTGGGCCTTGGGCCTGCTGGTCACGGCTACCGCGCTGGAACCTGAATTCGGTAACGCAAATAGTGTGACCTTGCGAGCAGCGCGTCTGGCGTTGCTCGACGACCGATACGCGCCGCGACCTTTGAGCCACGGCGCCCAGGTCGCCCAACGTTACGGCGCTCGAGGTGCCCGTGAAGAGGCGCAACTCGGGTTCCCGGCAGTGATTCAACGGGCGCTGCCACAACTCAAACGCAGTCGCGCCGCCGGCCATGGCGAGCAGAACGCTCGCCTCGATGCGCTGCTGGCGATCATGACCCGTCTGGCCGACACCTGCGTGCTTTACCGCGCCGGTGAAACGGGCCTGCACACCATGCAACTCGGCGCCCAGGCGGTGCTCGACGCAGGTGGCAGTGCCAGCCTCGCCGGCCGCCGCCGTTTGCATGAGCTGGACCAACAATTAATCGCATTGAATGCCTCGCCCGGCGGCGCTGCCGACTTGCTCGCCGCCTGCCTGTTCATTGATCGCGTCGAGTCGGGCAACGGCGCCATCCAGGGAGCTTTCTGATGGAAACCTTATCCTTTGAATTCCCGGCCGGGCAGCCGCCACGCGGTCGCACGCTGGTGGGCTGTGTCGGCTCGGGCGATCTGGAAGTGCTGATCGAACCGGGTCTGGCCGGCAAGCTGACGATCCAGGTGCAGACCTCGGTCAATGGCAGCGAACAACGCTGGCAGCATCTGTTCGCGCGGATGTTCGACGGTCAGACACCCCCGGCAATGGCCATCGATATCCACGATTTCGGAGCCACTCCCGGTGTAGTGCGTTTGCGTCTGGAACAAGGCTTTGAGGAGATCGGCCATGACTGACAGCGCAGCGTTGCTGACCAAACACAGCTTCGTCGAACTCGGCGCCCGGCAACGGGCAAAAGCCTTGCTCGACGCTGGCACCTTCCGTGAACTGCTCGACCCGTTTCAGCGTGTCATGTCGCCGTGGCTGTCGCGCCAGGGTGTGGTACCGCAAGCCGATGACGGTGTGGTGATCGCCAAGGGCAGGATCGGCGGTTTGCCAGTAGTAATCGCCGCGATCGAAGGCGCGTTTCAGGGTGGCAGCCTCGGTGAAGTCGGCGGGGCGAAGATTGCCGGTGCGCTGGAACTCGCCGCGCAAGACAACCGTAACGGAGTTCCCACTCGCGCCGTGTTGCTGCTGGAAACCGGTGGCGTGCGTTTGCAGGAGGCCAACCTCGGGTTGGCGGCGATTGCCGATATTCATGCGGCGATTGTCGATCTGCGGCAGTACCAACCGGTGGTCGGTGTGGTGGCGGGCAGCGTCGGCTGCTTTGGCGGGATGTCGATTGCCGCCGGGTTGTGCAGCTATTTGCTGGTGACCCAGGAAGCACGGCTCGGCCTGAACGGTCCGCAAGTGATCGAGCAGGAGGCCGGGCTTGAGGAATACGACTCCCGTGATCGTCCTTTCATCTGGAGCCTGACCGGTGGCGAGCAACGTTTTGCCAGTGGATTGGTGGATCGTTTTGTCGCCGACGATGTGGCGCAGGTTCAGCAGCAAATCAGCGAATTGCTGCAACAGGGATTGCCTGCACAACAACGCAGCCGCCAAGCCCAGCTGTTCCTGCAACGACTGGCCCGCCTGGACGCCGAGCCGCAAATCGAGCCGGCGACGGTTCGCGATCTGTATCAAGGAGAGCGCTCATGAGTTCCTATTCCCTGAGAGGTTTGAACTGGTTCAACGCCTTGAGTGCAGGCGCGAAACCAGTCGATGGTCTGCCGGCGTCGTTGAAAGTCGCTGATGGTGTGTTGGGTGAGCAACCTGTTCGCTTTATTGCGGTGGTGGCTGATCCCGATAACCGCTTCGTCCGCGCGCGCAATGGCGAGGTGGGTTTGCTCGAAGGCTGGGGTTTGGCTAAAGCGGTGGATGAAGTCATTGCTGCAGATAACGACAAACCTGGAAAACGCGCGCTGATCGCCATCGTCGATGTACCCAGTCAGGCTTACGGTCGACGCGAAGAAGCGCTCGGCATTCATCAGGCCTTGGCGGGTGCCGCGGACAGTTACGCCCGCGCTCGATTGGCCGGTCACGCGGTGATCGGTTTGCTGGTGGGCAAGGCGATGTCCGGGGCGTTTCTGGCGCACGGTTATCAAGCTAATCGGCTGATCGCGCTGCGTGATCCAGGCGTGATGGTGCATGCGATGGGCAAGGCTTCGGCGGCGCGGGTGACCTTGCGCAGTGTCGAAGAACTCGAAGCCCTGGCGGCCAGCGTGCCACCGATGGCATACGACATCGACAGCTATGCCAGCCTGGGTTTGCTTTGGGAAACCCTGTCGGTGGAGCAGATCGAGCAGCCGACCGTGGCGGATCTGACAAGGGTGACTGAATGCCTGAACCAGGCGATTGGCGATGTCGCCGCCAGTGGTCGCGACCTGAGCGGCCGCTTGGGCGCGAGTAACCGCGCGGCATCGAGCCAGGTTCGCCAGCTGTTGAGAGAGCAGTGGTGAGCACGTTTCTGGCCCACGACCTGCTCTGGGGGATGACTGCGCAGCAGTTGCCAGCGGAGGTGCCTT
>DQGF01000470.1:0-131 GCA_003525045.1 Pseudomonas sp.
TTGCCCGCGAAGAGGCCCGCTCAATCACTGAAAGACTCAAGCGTGAGCCAACTCCCCATGCTCATCCGCATCCAGCAATTCTTTATCCGTCTGCTGCATCACCTGGCTGGTAATCGCCCCCGCCGCAATCA
>DQGF01000470.1:424-2550 GCA_003525045.1 Pseudomonas sp.
CCCCCGGGCTGGTACCCCCCCCCGCCGCAATCGAACCACTGACGTTCAACGCCGTACGCCCCATATCAATCAGCGGCTCGACCGAAATCAGCAACGCCACCAGTGACACCGGCAAACCCATCGCCGGCAGCACGATCAACGCGGCAAACGTCGCGCCACCACCGACCCCGGCCACCCCGGCCGAGCTCAGCGTCACAATCGCCACCAACGTCGCGATCCACAGCGGATCCAGCGGGTTGATACCCACCGTCGGCGCGACCATCACCGCCAACATCGCCGGGTACAGACCGGCACAGCCATTCTGGCCAATGGTCGCGCCGAACGAGGCGGCGAAACTGGCGATGGACTGTGGGATACCCAAGCGACTGGTCTGGGCTTCGATGCTCAGCGGAATGCTGGCGGCACTCGAGCGGCTGGTGAAGGCAAACGTCAGCACCGGCCAGATCTTGCGGAAGAAACGCAGCGGATTGATCCCTGCGACTGACACCAACACGCCATGCACCACAAACATCAGGCCCAGGCCGATGTAGGAAACCACTACGAAACTGCCGAGCTTGATGATGTCCTGCAGGTTGGAGCCGGCGACCACTTTGGTCATCAGCGCCAATACCCCGTACGGCGTCAACTTCATCACCAGGCGCACCAGGCGCATAACCCAGGCTTGCAGGGTGTCGATGGCGTTGATCACTTTCTGACCTTTCTCGACGTCATCCTTCAGCAGTTGCAGCGCGGCGACCCCAAGGAATGCCGCGAAGATCACCACGCTGATGATCGAAGTCGGCTTGGCTCGAGCCAAGTCGGCGAACGGGTTTTGCGGGATAAACGACAGCAACAGCTGCGGCACATTCAAGTCCGCGACCTTGCCGGCATAGTCCGTCTGAATGGTCTGCAGGCGAGCCATTTCCTGGGTGCCGGCCACCAGGCCTTCGGCAGTCAGGCCAAAGAGGTTGGTCAGGCCGATACCGATCAGCGCCGCGATGGCCGTGGTGAACAACAACGTGCCGATGGTCAGGAAACTGATCTTGCCCAGCGACGAAGCATTATGCAGACGGGCCACGGCGCTGAGGATCGAGGCGAACACCAGCGGGATCACGATCATTTGCAGCAATTGCACGTAACCGTTGCCTACCAGATCGAACCAGCTGATCGAGGCTTTCAGCACCGGGTTGCCGGCACCATAAATCGTGTGCAATGCGACACCGAACGCTACGCCCAACGCCAGCGCGAGCAGGACTTTTTTCGCCAGGCTCCAGGTGGAGTGACGGGTTTGTGCCAGGCCAAAAAGTAACGCGAGAAACACCAGCAGATTGAGGATCAGCGGCAGATTCATGAGAACTCCGATTGTGACTTGTGCCAGCTACCTTCCGGGGCAGCTGCGAACCGGCAAGCCTAACAGCTTGATATCTAATGAATTAATATCAAAAAAGTCTGATTGCTGTCGTTTTTGGAATAAGCGGATGTCGCTCTCAGGGATGCAGCTGACGCAATAGGGACGTGAGCGGTCGCAGGCAGGCGAGGACAGTCACAGCAATTTGTTAGCGTCGTTATCTTTGAATCAGGGTCTTTCAATAAGGGAAGCATGCCGATGAAGCTCGCACCGAAATTTCTGGCTGTCGCACTGGGATTGGGATTGGGCCTTGTCGGCCAGGTATTCGCCACGGATTTGAAGCATTGGCCGGCCGATCAGGCCAAGGCGCTGGACGCGATGATCGCCGCCAACGCCAACAAGGGTAACTACGCGGTGTTCGACATGGACAACACCAGTTACCGCTACGACCTCGAAGAGTCGTTGCTGCCGTTCATGGAAAACAAAGGCCTGATCACCCGCGACAAACTCGATCCCTCCCTGAAACTGATTCCGTTCAAGGACACCGCCGAGCACAAGGAAAGTCTGTTCAGTTACTACTATCGCCTTTGCGAACTCGACGACATGGTTTGCTATCCATGGGTCGCCCAAGTGTTCTCCGGCTTTACGCTCAAGGAGCTCAAGGGCTATGTCGACGAGTTGATGGCTTCCGGTAAACCGGTTCCAACCACTTATTACGACGGTGATGTGGTTAAAAATCTCGACGTCAACCCGCCGAAAGTCTTCACCGGCCAGGCCGAGCTGTACAACAAGCTGATGG
>DQGF01000470.1:2767-3003 GCA_003525045.1 Pseudomonas sp.
AACCAGTGCCGAGCACCTATTACGAAGGCGATGTGGTCAAGACCATCGACGTCAATCCGCCGAAGATCTTCACCGGTCAGAAAGAGCTCTACAACAAGCTGATGGAGAACGGCATCGAGGTCTACGTCATGACCGCCGCCTCCGAAGAACTGGTGCGCATGGTCGCGGCCGATCCGAAGTATGGCTACAACGTCAAACCGCAGAACGTGATCGGCGTGACCACACTGCTCAAGGAC
>DQGF01000470.1:3206-3485 GCA_003525045.1 Pseudomonas sp.
GATGACCGCCGCCTCCGAAGAACTGGTGCGCATGGTCGCCTCCGATCCGCAGTACGGCTACAACGTCAAACCGCAGAACGTGATCGGCGTGACCCTGTTGCTCAAGGACCCCAAGTCCGGCGAACTGACCACGGCTCGCAAGCAGATCACTGCCGGCAAGTATGACGAGAAGGCCAACCTCGGGCTTGAACTGACGCCCTATCTGTGGACCCCGGCCACCTGGATGGCCGGCAAGCAGGCGGCGATCCTGACCTACATCGATGAGTGGAAAAAACCGGT
>DQGF01000255.1 GCA_003525045.1 Pseudomonas sp.
CGTCCGGTGGTGGATGGCTGGTTTCTCCGGCTCGGCGGCCATGGATGATGATCTTGTTGCAACGTTTTACAACGAAAATGTCTTCCATGGCGTCACCGCAGCTGATACGTGTCCAGAACAAGGATAGAAGCCATTTGCGATCATGCAAAAAATCAGCGGTCAGTTCGTCGGTTGAATCTGTAGCGTGTCGCACGTCAGGGTTTTTCAGCGGCGGCGATCATTTTCTCGAGAAAAGTTGCCAACCCGACTTCCTCGGCCCTGAGTCCTTTGCGTGTTCTGGGGCGCGGCAACTCGGCCAAGGCCCCCAGCAGAAACCCATCGAGCACCGCCGGGTGGATGTAGCACTTGCGGCAGACCGCCGGGGTATTACCCAGTTGCCGGGCGACGTTCTTGACCATCTCCACCACATGGCGCTTGGCGTCCGACTCCGGTTCCCACTGCAATTGGCGCAATACCGACAGCGCCAGGACACTGCCAGCCCAGGTGCGGTAGTCCTTGGCGGTGAAGTCGGCACCGGTAAGGGTTTGCAGGTAGGTATTGACGTCGGAAGAGCTGATGCTGTGCCGCTCGCCGTTCTCATCCAGATACTGAAACAGATTCTGCCCGGGAATTTCCTGGCAACGCTTGATGATCCGCGCCAGGCGCCGGTCTTTTACGGTGATCTGATGTTCGACGCCGCTTTTGCCGCGAAACTGGAACAGGATCGCACTGCCATTGACCTCGACGTGACGGCTGCGCAGGGTGGTCAGGCCGTAGGAGCGGTTGTCCCGCGCGTACTGCGTATTGCCGACGCGGATCAATGTTGCATCGAGCAAGGTAATGACCGTGGCCATGACCTTGTCCCGGCTGAAGCCCGGCGCCGCCAACAGCGTTTCAAGCTGTAGGCGCAGCTTGGGCAGCGCGCGTCCGAAGTCCCGCAGGCGTGAGTACTTATCGGCATCGCGCACTTCCCGCCAGCGTGTGTGGTAACGGTATTGCTTGCGGCCCCGGGCGTCGCGACCGGTGGCTTGCAGATGGCCGCGCGGGTCGGCGCAGATCCACACATCGGTGTAGGCCGGGGGCACGGCAAGGGCGTTGATGCGCTTGATTTCGTCCGGGTCTGTGATGCGCTGACCCGTTGGATCGAAGTAGCAGAACTTGCCGCGCAGTTTCCTGCGGGTGATCCCGGGCAGGGTGTCATCGACGTAATGCAAGTCGGGCGGCAGCACGTCAGGCAATGCGGTATCGGGCATGGCGGTAGTCCTTGGCGACGAATCAGGGGCCGTTATCGCCATTGACCGCACGCTGTTGCACTCGTGCCAACTAAGTTGTTCCAGCCAAGTTATTCCACCTAAGTTATGCCAGCACGGCGACCGCCTTGATCTGGGCCCAGAGTTGCTGGCCCGGGTGCACGCTCAACTGGTCCCGGGAGTAGCGGGTGATTCGCGCCAGCAGCGGCGTGCCGGCCGCGTCCAGACGGATCAGCACGTGAGCGGCGTTGTCGGCACCCATTTCACTGATCACGGTGACCGGCAGGCGATTGAGGATGCTGCTTTGCTCGACGCTGTGCAGGCTGAGGCTGACATCCCGCGCCTGAACCTTGCAGCGCAGTGCCTGGCCGATGTCCATCGGCGTGTGCGCCACGCGAATGTTCAGGGCGGTGCCTGGCAGTTGCAAGGTCAGCAACTGATAGTCGGTGTCGTAGGCACTGACCTGCCCCTCGATCACGACGCCCGCGTCATCGCCCAGCGCCAGGGGCAAATCGAGCCGGGCCAGGGTTTCGCCGATCGGACCGCTGGCCAGTGCCTTGCCGTTGCTGAGCAGGACGATGTGATCGGCCAGTCGCGCGACTTCGTCCTGGGAGTGGCTGACGTACAGCACCGGGATGTCCAGTTCATCGTGCAGCCGTTGCAGGTAGGGCAGGATTTCGCCTTTGCGTTGGGCGTCGAGCGCCGCCAGCGGTTCGTCCATCAGCAACAGTTTCGGGCTGGTGAGCAGGGCGCGGGCGATGCCGATCCGCTGCCGTTCGCCGCCCGACAGGTTGTGCGGATGACGATCCAGCAGATGACCGATCCCCAGCAGTTCGGTGGCGTGAGCCATGTCCACCCGGCGCAGGCGTTTCGGGATTCGCTTGAGACCGAATTGCAGATTCGCCAGCACCGAAAGGTGGGGGAACAGACTCGCCTCTTGAAAGACGTAACCCAGCGCGCGTTTGTGCGGGGCGACGAAAATCTGCTTGTCGCTGTCCTGCCAGACTTCATCGTTGACCTGGATAAATCCCTGTTCGGCCCGTTCCAGGCCCGCAATGCAGCGCAGGCAAGTGGTCTTGCCCGAGCCGGAATGACCATACAGTGCGGTGACGCCACGACCGGGCAATTGCAGGTCCACATCCAGGGCGAACCCCGAATACTTCAGTTTCAGACGCGTATGAATCATCGATCAGCTCCAGCCCGCTTTGGTTTTGCGGCTGGAATAGAGCGCCAGCAACACGGCAAACGAAAACACCAGCATCGCCCCGGCCAGCCAATGAGCCTGGGCATATTCCATGGCCTCGACGTGGTCGTAGATCTGCACCGAGACCACGCGGGTCTTGTCGGGAATGTTACCGCCGATCATCAACACCACGCCGAACTCACCGACGGTGTGGGCGAAACCAAGAATGGTCGCGGTGATGAAACCCGGCCGGGCCAGCGGCAGGATCACGCTGAAAAAGGTGTCCCAGGGATTGGCGCGCAAAGTCGCGGCCACTTCCAGAGGGCGGGTGCCGATGGCGGAAAAAGCGTTTTGCAGCGGCTGGACCACAAACGGCATCGAGTACAGCACCGAGCCGATCACCAGCCCTGCAAAACTGAAGGTGAGGGTGCCGAGCCCCAGGGATTGGGTGAAATGGCCGACAAAGCCGTTAGGACCCAGCGCCAGCAACAGGTAAAAGCCAATCACCGTGGGCGGCAGCACCAGGGGCAGGGCGACGATCGCCCCGACCGGACCGCGCAGCCAGGATTGGGTGCGCGAGAGCCACAGCGCAATCGGAGTGCCGATGATCAGCAGGATGACCGTCGTCACTGACGCCAGTTTCAGGGTCAGCCAGATGGCGGAAAAGTCGGCACTCGATAGGGTCATTTAGAGTTGGTAACCGTAGGACTTGATGATGGCGGCGGCTTTCGGACCTTTGAGGTAGTCAACCAGCGCCTTGGCGGCCGGGTTGTCCTTGCCTTTGTTGAGGATCACCGCGTCTTGTTTGATCGGATCGTGCATCTCGGCCGGAACGATCCAGGCCGAACCGCCGGTGACTTTGCCGTCTTTGTAGATCTGCGACAAGGCCACGAAGCCCAGTTCGGCGTTGCCGGTGGAGACGAACTGATAAGCCTGGGTGATGTTCTGGCCTTCGACGATCTTGGCTTTGACCTTGTCAGTCAGGCCCAGCTTGGCCAGCACCTGGGTGGCGGCCAGGCCGTAGGGCGCGGCTTTCGGGTTGGCGATGGACAGATGCTGATACTGATTGTCGCTCAGCACTTTGCCCTTGGCATCGATGTAGCCTTCTTTAGCCGACCACAGCGCCAGTGTGCCGATGGCGTAGGTGAAGCGCGAACCCTTGACCGTATCGCCTTCGGTTTCGAGTTTTTGCGCGGTGGTGTCGTCCGCCGAGAGGAACACTTCGAACGGCGCGCCATTCTTGATCTGGGCGTAGAACTGGCCGGTTGCGCCAAAGGAGGTGACCAGTTTGTGCCCGGTGTCTTTCTCGAAATCGGCGGCGATGGCCTGAATCGGCGCCGTGAAGTTGGCGGCGACGGCGACCTGGAGTTCGTCCGCCTGGGCAGAGCCGAAGGCGAATACAGCGATCAGGCTGGCAAGGCAGGTGGGTGCAAAACGTGAGGCACGAATGGGCATGAAACGGCTCCGTGATAGGCAGGTACAGCGAGGGGGGTAAGCGCTATATAGCGGAATATATAGCGAATTGCCTGCAAACGGAACTTTGTAGAGATCGAGGGCTTTATGGTGTTGTGGCGAGGGAGCTTGCTCCCGCTTGGCTGCGAAGCGGCCACAAAGATTTTGGGGCCGCTGCGCGACCCAGC
>DQGF01000050.1:0-4402 GCA_003525045.1 Pseudomonas sp.
GGCCCATTCAACATCGCAGTGACTGGCAGATTGCTTTCGCGAGCAAGCCCGCTCCCACATTGGGACGGGGTCAGGCTCCCACAGGTAATCGGGGTCGTACACAAATCCCCTGTCCGACCAGGCCGGCCGGTAGGCCGCCTCGCTTTTGCTCTTGCTTTTGCGAGGCACCGAACGACAGGGGCAAGAGCCCTTGGTTACTGGCTGGGCCGGCATTCCGGCTTTTCCAAGTGACCCGCCGTCAGGGCGGAACCCTAAGCCGTGGCTCGGGTTCGACGTCAGTCGACCGACGAGGCCATTGGCGCTGCAAAAAATATGGAAAAATTACAGTCTCAAGGACATGGATGACTTGCACCATTCGTCAGCTCGAAGGGTGTCAAACGGCGCATTTTCGATTCAACTGACCGGGTAGGAGCCCCTCGACAATCAGCAAACCAAGCATTCTGCTCTTTCGATATGTAATCAGTGAAGGCACAATGCGCATCCTTTTTTTGGCTGGCCTTGCCGGAGGCGCCTCGAAATGATCAAAACGCCGTACTACCTCATCGACAAACAAAAGCTGCTGGCGAACATGCAGAAGATCGCCTATGTGCGCGAACAGTCCGGGGCCAAGGCCCTGCTGGCACTCAAGTGCTTCGCCACCTGGTCGGTGTTCGACCTGATGCAGCAGTACATGGACGGCACCACGTCGTCGTCGCTCTACGAACTCAAGCTCGGTCGCCAGAAGTTCGCTGGCGAGACCCACGCCTATAGCGTGGCCTGGGCCGATGACGAGATCGAGGAGATGCTCGACAACTGCGACAAGATCATCTTCAACTCCATCGGCCAGCTGCAGCGCTACACCGAAGCTTCAGCGGGCAAGGTCCGCGGCCTGCGGGTCAATCCGCAGGTGAGCAGCTCGGATTACCTGTTGGCCGACCCGGCGCGTCCGTTCAGCCGCCTGGGCGAGTGGGACCCGGTGAAGATCGAGCAGGTCATCGGGCAGATCTCCGGCTTCATGTTTCACAACAACTGCGAGAACGGCGACTTCGGCCTGTTTGACCAGATGCTGTGCACCATCGAAGAGCGTTTCGGTCACCTGCTGCACAAGGTCGAGTGGGTCAGCCTCGGTGGCGGCATTCATTTCACCGGTGAAGGCTACGCGCTGGACGAGTTTTGCGCGCGCCTCAAGGCCTTCTCGCAGAAGTACGGCGTGCAGGTTTACCTGGAGCCGGGCGAAGCCGCCATCACCCAGAGCGCATCGCTGGAAGTCACCGTGCTCGACACCCTCTACAACGGCAAGCACCTGGCGGTCGTGGACAGCTCCATCGAAGCGCACATGCTCGACCTGCTGATCTATCGCCTGAATGCCAAGCTGGCGCCCAGTGAAGGCGAGCACACCTACATGGTCTGCGGTAAATCCTGCCTGGCTGGAGACATTTTCGGCGAGTATCAATTCGATCGTCCGCTGGCCATCGGCGATCGGCTGTCGTTCATCGACGCAGCGGGTTACACCATGGTCAAGAAGAACTGGTTCAACGGCCTGAAAATGCCGTCCATCGTAGTGAAACAACTCGACGGTACTGTCGAGGTGGTTCGTGAATTTGGTTACGACGACTACATGTCCAGCCTTTCGTAAGCTGGCAGCGAAGGAGAGTTAGATAAATTGAAGAAGAACGTACTTATCATTGGTGCAGGAGGTGTCGCCAAGGTGGTGGCCCACAAGTGCGCGCAGCACAACGATGAACTCGGTCGTATTGCTATCGCGTCGCGCAACATCTCCAAATGCCAGGCCATCATCGACAGCGTCAAGGCCAAGGGCAGCCTCAAAGAGCCCGCCGACATCAAGGCCTTTGCGCTGGACGCCCTGGATGTCGAGGCGACCAAGGCGCTGATCCGCGAAACCGGATCGCAGATCGTCATCAACGTCGGTTCCGCCTTCCTCAACATGTCGGTGCTGCGTGCCTGCATCGATACCGGCGTGGCCTACCTGGACACCGCCATTCACGAAGAACCGGGCAAGGTCTGCGAGACGCCGCCCTGGTATGGCAACTACGAGTGGAACCATATCGAGGAGTGCAAAGAGAAGAACATCACCGCCATTCTCGGTGTGGGTTTCGACCCAGGTGTGGTCAACGCTTATGCGGCGCTGGCGCAACAACAGTATTTCGACCGCATTGATTCGATCGACATTCTCGACGTCAATGCCGGCTCCCATGGCAAATATTTCGCCACCAATTTCGACCCGGAAATCAACTTCCGCGAATTCACCGGACAGGTGTGGAGCTGGCAGAACAGCCAGTGGACCAGCAACACCATGTTCGAAGTCAAACGCACCGACGACCTGCCGGTGGTAGGGGCGCAGAACCTGTACCTGACCGGCCACGATGAAGTGCACTCGCTGTCGAAGAACCTCGACGTGCCCAACGTGCGATTCTGGATGAGCTTCGGCGAGCACTACATCAATGTGTTCACTGTGCTCAGGAACCTCGGTCTGCTTTCCGAACAACCGGTCAAAACTGCCGAAGGCCTGGAAGTCGTGCCGCTGAAAGTGGTCAAGGCCGTGCTGCCTGATCCGAGCTCGCTGGCACCCGGCTACACCGGCAAGACCTGCATCGGCGATCTGGTCAAGGGCACCAAGGATGGTCAGCCGCGCGAGGTGTTCATCTACAACGTGGCCGATCACGAAGACGCCTACGCAGAAACCGACAGCCAGGGCATTTCCTATACCGCTGGCGTGCCGCCTGTGGCAGCAGCCCTGTTGGTTGCCCGTGGCGAGTGGGACGTGCAACGCATGGCCAACGTCGAAGAGCTGCCAGCCGAGCCGTTCCTCAAGGCGCTGGATGTGATGGGCCTGCCGACCCGCATCAAGGACGAGAATGGCGATCGTCCCCTGGAGCTGTAACGCCTGACACTCCCCCCAATACAAGGTGCACCAGGGCAGGTGCACCTTGCTGTCTACTCCAGGCGCGCGATGCCGCCTTGCTCCGAAGACCTCCGTTTTACTGATCAGCTGACACCGCCGTGCGCCTGTTCGCCGTCCGCATTTACTTCGTGCGATATAGATATCGAAGGGTCACTGGAAGTTTGTGATCCCAGGGCATACCGCCGACGACTGGCGGAAATTCGAAGCATTGATCGCTGTTCAATACCGCCTGTCGCGACTAAAAAATCTTTTTAAAATTTTCAATCGGGCAATCGCTTCAGATAACTGTGGGCGGCGCATTCGGTCGATACCGGATGAGTAGCGACGCCTTTAGACCTGAGGAGATTCGTCATGTTTCTACATAACAAACGACTTCAATACACTGTGCGCGTGGCCCAACCCAATCCTGGGTTGGCCAACCTGTTACTCGAGCAATTCGGCGGGGCACAAGGCGAGTTGGCAGCGGCGTCCAGATACTTCACCCAGGCATTGGCCGAAGATGATCCGGGAAGAAAGGATCTGCTGATGGACATCGCCACCGAAGAACTCAGTCACCTGGAGATCGTCGGCTCGATTATCGTGATGCTCAACAAAGGCGCCAAAGGCCGGATGGCCGAAGGCGTGGAGGAGGAGGGCGAGCTGTACCGTGCGATCAATGGTGCCGGTAACGACTCGCACATCACCAGCCTGTTATACGGCGCCGGCGCGCCCCTCACCAACTCCGCGGGCGTGCCGTGGTCGGCCGCCTATGTCGACACCATCGGCGAGCCCACGGCAGACATGCGCTCCAACATCGCGGCCGAAGCGCGCGCGAAAATCGTCTACGAGCGCTTGATGAATGTCACCGACGATCCTGGCGTGAAGGAAGCCCTGGGCTTTCTCATGACGCGCGAGATCGCCCATCAACTGTCCTTTGAAAAAGCCTTGCACTCGATCCAGCCGAACTTCCCGCAAGGCAAGCTGCCCGGCATGCCGGAGTTTACCAACGTCTACTTCAACATGTCCCAGGGTGAAGAAAGCACTCGCGGGCCGTGGAACCAGGGTGACGATTGGGAGTACGTGGAAGAGCCGATGCCAGCCGTTGATGGCGGCGATGGCACAGCCAGTGTCGAGCTGAGCGCCGAGGACGACGCGCTGCTGATGGACATGAAAGCGCGCACGATGTCCGACCCCGACAGCGATCCGCTGACGGGCGCAGACCTGGGCGCGGGTGTCCAGTTGAAACAGGAAGCATGACGGGGTTCACCGCACGCTGTTGAGGCGTGCGGTGCCTTTCTGTTACTAGTGAATACGGGGTGAATGACATGGCTTCGAATTTCAACAGGCTGTCCGGGGACATCTCCCTGGGCCTGTCCGGTTTGTTCAGCGCCACGGCGCGGGCATTCGAGCGAGATGCACAGCGCATATCAAAGCAGTTGCTTCCGATGACTTCAGGGGCAAGCCGCAAGCGGGCGAACAGTCGATAGGAGGTGGTATGGCAGATCCAGCGTCGTCAGGTGC
>DQGF01000050.1:4691-5102 GCA_003525045.1 Pseudomonas sp.
AGATCCAGCGTCGTCAGGTGCAAGTGCATCGCGCTCATGGCTTGAACTGGCTCGGAGCGGCAATTGGCAGGGCGTCTGTTTCTGGTTGATCCTGGCCATCGTGTCGTGCCTGTTGCTGTTCAGCGGCTATAGCGCGCTGACCGGGGCTGAACCGGACGTTCTGCGTTTCGCGATGCTGGGCGGCACTGCCGGTTTCGCGGCGACAGCGCTCGGCGCCGTACTGGCTCTGGTGCTGCGTGAAGTGGCGGTGCGTACCCAGGACATGATGCTCGGCTTTGCCGCCGGGATGATGCTGGCGGCCAGTTCCTTTTCGCTGATTCTTCCTGGCATCGACGCTGCGCAGTCCATCACTGGCAACCAGATAGTGGCTGCCGCTGTCGTCGTGTTCGGGATGGGCTTGGGTGCAGCACT
>DQGF01000468.1 GCA_003525045.1 Pseudomonas sp.
GAGCCGCCGGAGGCGAACGCGTCGCCCAGCCAGAAGCCGTAGTCGATGGCGATGCCGTTGGCGATGTCGGAGAAGGTCGCAGTACCCTTGTCCGCGGCCACGACCAGGTACGGGTCATCGTCGTCATGACGCACGACATTGACCGGCGGTACCAGCGCGCCGTCTTTCAGGTTGTCGGTGATGTCCAACAGACCCGAAATGAAGATGCGGTAGCAGGCGATGCCCTCGGCCGCGATCTCGTCACGGCTGCCGCCCAGTGGCAGGCGACGCGGCAGGAAGCCGCCCTTCGCACCCACCGGCACGATGACCGAGTTCTTCACTTGCTGGGCTTTTACCAGGCCCAGGACTTCGGTACGGAAGTCTTCTTCGCGATCGGACCAGCGCAGGCCACCGCGAGCGACGTTGCCGAAGCGCAGGTGCACGCCTTCGACGCGAGGCGAGTAAACGAAGATTTCGAACTTCGGTACTGGCTTCGGCAACTCTGGAATCTGGTGCGGGTTGAACTTGAAGCTGAAATACGACTTGTTCTGACCACGGGCATCGGTCTGGTAGAAGTTGGTCCGCAGGGTGGCCTTGATCAGGTCCAGGTAACGCCGCAGGATCCGGTCTTCGTTCAGCACCTGGACGTCGTCCAGGGCGGCCAGGATCGCGTGTTCCAGGCGTTGCTGCTTGTCTTCCAGGTCGTCGCTGGTGAGCTTGCGCGCCAGGTAGAAACGGGTCTTGAACAACCGGGTCAACTCGCGAGCGATGTCGGTGTGGTTGGTCAGGGTGCTGGCGATGTAGCCCAGGTCGAAGCCCAGGCGAATCTGCTTCATGTAACGGGCGTAGGCACGCAGCAGCGCCACGTCGCGCCACGGTAGACCAGCGGTCAGTACCAGGCGGTTGAAGGCATCGTTCTCGGCATCGCCACGCACGATGTGGACAAAGGCGTCCTGCAAGGTGTCGTTGAGCTGCTGGATGTCGAGTTCCAGGCCTTCGGCGGCGGTGAACGCGAAGTCGTGAATCCAGAACTCACGACCACTGTTGTGACGCAGGCGATACGGGAACTCACCCAGCACGCGCAGGCCGAGGTTTTCCAGGATCGGCAACACGTCGGACAGCGCCAGTGGTGTATCGGCGTGATACAGCTTGCAGTGCAGCATGCGCTGACCGGAGATCTGAGCCAGCGGCTGATAGAAGCTCATCACCAGCGGATTTTTTTCGCTCAGGCTCAGCAAGTGCTGCATGTCGACCACAGCCGAGTGCGCGGCGAAACGCTCGCGGTAACCGGCCGGGAAGCCTTTCGGGAAGTCGGCCAGCACGTTGGTGCCGCTGGCCTCACCGAAACTTTCAACCGTCAGGCTGGCGTAGTCGTCCTGCCAGCTGCGGCAGGCTTGCACCACTTCTTTTTCCAGCAGGACCGGGTCGATGTCCAGACGGTTCTTCGGATCGACGCGCAGAATCAGCTGCACACGGGCCAGCACGGATTCGGAGAAGAAAGTCCAGAACTCGCAATCCGAGGCTTTCAAGCGATCCATCAGCACTTGCTGGATCTTCTGCCGCACTTCGGTGGAGTAGATGTCACGGGGCACGTAGGCCAGGCAGTAGCAGAAGCGGCCGTACGGGTCTTTGCGCAGGAATACGCGGATCTTGTTGCGTTCCTGGATCTGCACGATCGACATCACGGTGCTGAACAGCTCGTCCACCGGGGTCTGGAACAGATCGTCGCGCGGCAGCACTTCGACCACCTGCGCCAGTTCCTTGCCCAGGTGAGCCTTGGCCTGGAAGCCGGAGCGACGTTCGATTTCCTCGACCTTGCGGCGGATGTACGGAATGACCCGCACGCTCTCGCCATACACCGAGGAGGTGTACAGGCCCATGAAACGGCATTCCTTGATCACCTTGCCGTCGGCATCGATTTCACGGATCGACACGTAGTCCGGGTAAGCCGGACGGTGCACGCGACTTGGGTGCGCGGCCTTGGCGAACGACAGCAGGGTCGGTTCGCGCAGGTAGTTCACGGCGTAGTCTTCGATGCGCAGGTCATCGTAGGTCAGGCCGGTGCGCAGCAGCTTGGTCAGACCGAGGAAAGAATCCTGGTCATAGACGATGTGACCACCGTCGGCTTCATCGCGAACCACGAACTCTTCATAGCCCAGGAAGGTGAAATGGTTGCCCACCAGCCATTCCAGGAAGCTTTTGATTTCGGCTTTTTCTTCAGGGTCGACAGCGAACCGGCTGTTGTCCAGGCCGGTGAGGATTTGCTGGACCTTGGTTTTCATCGGTTCGAAATCGGCCACCGCGACGCGGACTTCACCGAGAACCTGTTCCAACTCTTTGCTCAGTACATTCAACTCGGCCGAGTTGGCGCAGCGGTCGATTTCCAGGTACATCAACGATTCTTGCAGAACGTCTTCGCCCTGGGTGCCTTTAGGCAGGATTTCCAGCAGCTCGCCCTTGCTGCCGCGACGCACGCTCAGCACAGTGGTTTGCAGGGTGTGAATGCTGTAGCCGCGACGGTTCAGCTCGGTACGCACCGAGTCCACCAGGAACGGCAGGTCGTGGTGCAACACTTCGACTGCGGTGTGGGTCGACTGCCAGCCGTGGCGTTCGTAATCAGGGTTGTAGACGCGCACTTGCGGCTGCGCGTGATCGAAGCGCTCAAGCAGGCGCCACGCGGAAAGGGTGCAGCCGGCGAGGTCGGACAACCGACGCTGGGTCAGCTCGTCCAGGGAAATGATGCCGAAGAATTGTTCAGCGAACAGCGCCACTTGTGGCAGTGCCTGTTCACTGATGTGCTGCGCCAGTGCCGCTTGCAGTTGGTGCTGGAAGTCGGCTTTGCTGGCTGCGGTGAAGAACGCCATCTGTGGTACTCCGCTTGGGCTTGTTATTGATGGAAGCGTCGCGTGCAAAACCCCTTTCGGGGCGATCCGTCACCCTGTTCCTGATTCTCGGGCAGAGGAAACAGGGCGACAGGTGGGTGAAGCTGGACGAGACACTCGGGTCACATTCACCTTCCATGAATGGGCATCTGCAAAAACGACTGGGCTATTCGGTAGCGCAATGTCTTTACAGGTGCTCATCCGTTGCGCAGCTTACCCAGTGCGGCAAGGCCCGTGCTTGCGGTGCTGCGACATATTCGGTCATCGGTACGCAGCAAGCGCTACATGCCTCGAACAACACTAGCAGGCGCACAGAAAATCGGACGTTTTATGCCCGGTTTTACGGCACTTGCGTACCAGAAATGACCAGCAACACTCCGGATGTTCACGACACATGCTCTGACACTCAGCCGAGCAGAAATTCCCGAGGGCTGGCAGAATCTCCCTTTGTTCGTCTTCACAACGCTCGCCGAGCCAGGAATTCCCCATGCAAATGACCACCCCCCTCTTGATCGTCAACCCATGCGACGACGAAGAAGACAACATGGCGATGCTGTGCTGCCACAGTGAACAGGGCGACATGTTTTTGATGACCCGCTACCCGGACGAGGACGAGCTGGAAATCACCCTCGACGGCGAGCCTTCGACCCTGGACGGGGTGAAAGTCACCTTGAGCCCTACCCGTCTGCTGATCGAAATCGCGGCGGCGGATGCGGATGCACTGAATGGGGATGATTCGCTGGAGATCATTCACAGCACCGATGCGAGCGATCTGGCGGAAGTGGAGGAAACCTTGCAGAACATTCTCAAAGGGACTGGCACTTATATCAGCGAGCTTTGATGGTGTGTGAGCGGGCGCCTTCGCGGGCAAGCCTCGCTCCTACGGTACCGTAGGCGACCGCGATACTGCGCCCGACTCAATACCCGTAGGA
>DQGF01000377.1:0-208 GCA_003525045.1 Pseudomonas sp.
TCGACCATCTGGTTCATGGCCAGCACCACGCGTTTCAATTCCGGCGTGCGCGGCAATTTCGGCAGGCTGAGGAACTCGCGTTTGCTGATGGCTTCGGCCTGTTTGACCATGGTGTCGAGTGGTCGAAATTGCCGGCGCAGCAACCAGCCACCAAACACGGCACTGAGCAGGCCGCACACCAGTAACCAGATCAGGCTGCCGAGGGTGC
>DQGF01000377.1:409-7948 GCA_003525045.1 Pseudomonas sp.
CGGCCTGTCTGCCCATGGCCTCGAGCGGACGAAATTGCCGACGCAACAACCAGCCACCAAGCACGGCACTGAGCAATCCACACAACAACAACCAGATCAGGCTGCCGAGGGTACTGTCCCAAAGCTTGGCCAGGGCGAATTGCGGATTACTCAGCACCTCGACGCGCGCAACCTGTTCCCAGCCACGCATGACCAGTGCGTCGCCTCCTTGTGAGTGAAGGTTGACCAGGCTGACAAACCAGCCGGGAGCACCCTCGACCAACGCCGGGGCGCTGCGTTCGACCAGCACCTGCTCATTCTCGAGGTTGATGATCCGGATGCTGCTGAAGTAGCCGCTGTCGAAAATCGAACTGACCATCAACTCGATCATCGCCGGGTCGTCGATTTGCGCGGTCAGCGATAAGCCCAGGGCCGTGGCGGCGTCTTGAGCGTGGGAGCGCAACTGGCCGAGCATCTGATCCCGGGAGCTTTCCAGGCTGACAAAAAAACTGCCGCTGAACGCCACCAGCAGGAACAGGCAAATGGCGAGAAACAATTGTTTGCGCAGTGACATGAACACGCTCCTTGCTGTGTCGACTGGCCGTGGGCATGTCTGGCTACTCGGGTGCAGATGCCTGAAGTCTAGGTGGTGTTTGCGGCGAGGGAGGGCAGGTCGTCGGCGTGTAACGCAAAAGATCGCAGCCTGCGGCAGCTCCGACACCAGCCGGGCCCACCCACAATGATATGGATGTACTCAATCGCGCAAGCTGCGATCTTTACCGGATGTGCTTGAGTATCAAGACTTGTGCAAGGTTTTCTGCCGGAGGATATAAACCGTCACCAGCACCGCACTGGTCAGCATGAACCCTCGTGCCCAAGGCAGGGGCACCAGGTAGCAGGAGAACAGGATGCTCGCCCACATCAATCCGATGGCGTACACCTTGCCCTTGAGCGGGATACCATTGCCGTCGAGATAATTTCGAATCCATGGCCCAAGCCGTGGATGCTCCACCAGCCAATGGTAAAAACGCGGTGAACTGCGGGCGAAACAGGCGGCCGCCAGCAACAGGAAGGGCGTGGTGGGCAACACCGGCAGGAAAATCCCGATCACCCCCAGCGCTACGCTCAGCCAGCCGATGGCCAGCAGCACGTAACGCAACATCAAGGAGCGGTTGCCTATGGGGTTGTCCATAGGCAAAACCTTAGTGGTGACGTGGCTTGAGGATCGCCGGTTTTTCGTCTGGCGCATTGCACAACAGGTACAGCGCGGTCAGGGCTTCCGGGATCTGCACGATCATGTCATCCATCAGGTTCGGATCAGCTGCGATATCGGAGAACTCGGGCTGTTCATCGAACAGGCCTGAACCGACCATGATCGGCAGCAGCATTTCGCTGACTTCGTCTTCGGCGGTTTCGAACCAGGCCGCTTCGCGCAGGAACACGCCTTCCATGAAGCCGATGCACCAGCCGCGCAGGTCGGAATCGTCCGGGTCATCGCCCAGGTCCAGGTCGCACGGCAGCTCGAACTCTTCATCGGCGGCCAGTTGGCGGGCGATGTGAGCCTTGAGCAGCAGCAGAGTGGATTCGATCGCTTCACGCTCAGTGTCGTCAGCGTAATGCGGCTCTTCGGCGAAGAGGGCGTCGATCCATTCACGGTCGGGGACGGTTTCGGAACAGATCGACAGCGCGGTGAGGTAGCCGTGGGCGGCCACGTAGTCCAGCGCCTCGTCATGCAGTTCATCGGCGTCGAGGAAGACTTGCAGGCGGGTTAATTGCTCAGCGAAGGACATTAAAGGGCTACCTTGGGGAATTAACAGATGCGGGAATTCTAGGCCTTCTTGAGCACTCAGGCCAGCCGCGCGGCATATTTACGCCGTTTCGGCCTCGCGGAACACCGCAATCACTGTGGGAGCGGGCTTGCTCGCGAAGGCGGCTTAACTTTCAACATTTACGGTGACTGACACGCCGCTTTCGCGAGCAAGTCGAATCGTCGCACCGCCGCTCCCACAGATTCTGCGCCAGATTGGCTTGCGTGTGTCTTCTCAGCGGCACCCTTTGGCGGGCGGGCGTCGGGTATACTCGCGCGTTTTATGTTGCCCTGCTGGCGTCACGGCTGAAATGTGAAGCGTCATGCAATGCGCACTTACGATTTGTCAGTGCAGCCTGTGTGGTTTTGAACCAGCCTTGCAGGGATGTTTTGGTGATTTCTGGAGTTTTTATGCTCGAACAGGCTCAACGCGTCCTCAAGGACATCTTCGGCTACGACAGTTTCCGTGGCCGCCAGGGTGCAATCATTGAGCGCGTGGCCAGTGGCGGCGACGCCCTGGTGCTGATGCCTACCGGTGGCGGCAAATCCCTGTGCTTCCAGGTGCCGGCACTCTTGCGCGACGGTCTGGCGGTGGTGGTCTCGCCGCTGATCGCGCTGATGGACGATCAGGTCGCGACCCTCGAAGAACTGGGTGTCGCTGCCGCTGCACTGAATTCCACGCTTAGCGCCGAGCAGCAACGCGATCTGGCCGCCCGGATCAAACGCGGTGAAGTGAAGATGCTTTATCTGGCGCCCGAGCGCCTGGTCCAGCCGCGCATGCTGGCCTTCCTGCAAAGCCTTGAAATCGCCCTGTTCGCCATCGATGAAGCGCACTGCGTGTCCCAGTGGGGCCACGATTTCCGCCGCGAATACCTGCAACTGGGCCAGCTGGCGGAGCTGTTCCCCAATGTCCCGCGCATCGCCCTGACCGCGACCGCCGACAAGCGCACCCGGGAAGAAATCGTCGATCGCCTGCATCTGCAGGACGCCGAGCGTTTCCTCTCGAGTTTCGACCGCCCGAACATTTTCTATCGCATCGTGCCCAAGGAGCAGCCGCGCAAGCAATTGCTGGCGTTTCTTGCGGAGCGGCGTAGCGATGCCGGCATCGTCTATTGCCTGTCGCGCAAGAAAGTCGACGAAGTGGCAGTGTTCCTCAGCGAACAAGGCTTCCCGGCACTGCCGTACCACGCCGGTCTGCCCAACGATACCCGAGCCCACCACCAGAAACGCTTCCTCAACGAGGAAGGCCTGATCATGGTCGCCACCGTGGCGTTCGGCATGGGCATCGATAAACCCAACGTGCGCTTTGTCGCTCACCTCGATTTGCCAAAATCCCTTGAAGCTTATTACCAGGAAACCGGTCGCGGCGGCCGTGACGGTCTGCCAGCGGATGCCTGGATGGCCTACGGCCTGCAAGACGTGGTGATGCTCAAGCAGATGTTGCAGAACTCCGAGGGCGACGAACGCCACAAGCGTCTGGAGCAGCACAAGCTCGACGCCATGCTCTCGCTCTGCGAAGAAACCCGCTGCCGCCGCCAGACGCTGTTGGCCTATTTCGACGAAGACATGCCCGAACCCTGCGGCCATTGCGACAATTGCGTCGACGGCGTGCAGACCTGGGACGCCACCGAGCCGGCCCGTCAGGCGCTCTCGGCGATCTACCGCACCGGCCAGCGCTATGGCGTCGGGCATCTGGTGGACGTGCTGCTGGGCAAGGACAACGAAAAGGTCCGCAGCATTGGTCATCAGCACCTGTCGGTATACGGCGTCGGCAAGGCGATGGCCGAAGGTGAATGGCGCTCCCTGTTCCGACAGCTGGTTGCTCGCGGTCTGGCCGACATCGACCTCGAAGGCTACGGCGGCTTGCGCCTGAGTGACACCTGCCGGCCATTGCTCAAGGGCGAAGTGACCCTGGAACTGCGCCGCGACCTCAAGCCGCAAACCACTGCCAAAAGCAGCAAGAGCCAGGCGAGCCAGCTGGTTCGCGGCGAAGAACGCGAACAGTGGGAAGCCTTGCGCGCGCTGCGTCGCAAACTCGCCGAAGAGCATGGTGTGCCGCCATACGTCATCTTCCCGGACTCGACGTTGCTGGAAATGCTTCGCAGCCAGCCGACCTCGCTGGCGGAGATGGCTACGGTCAGCGGTGTCGGCGCACGCAAACTGGAACGTTATGGCGAGGCCTTCCTCGCCGTTCTCGGCGGCCAGGTCGAAGCGCCGAAAGTGGTGGCCGATGTGCGCCATGAGTTGATCACCCTGGCGCGGGCCGGCATGACCCCGCTGCAGATCGCCGGTCAACTGCAATGCTCGGAAAAGAACGTCTACACCATGCTCGCCGAAGCGATTGGCAAGCAGCAGTTGTCGCTGGAGCAGGCGCTGGATCTACCCGAAGACTTGATGGGCGAAGTCCAGGACGCATTCCTCGACGGCGAGGGTGAATTGCCGCCCGTGTCGGAGATTGCCGCACTGTTCGCGGGGAGAGTACCTGAAGGTGTTTTGTACTGCGTTCGTGCCGCTCTGCAGTCGGAATTCGAGATGTGAATGACCTGTCGCACAGATGTAACGATTCAGTACATAGCAATCCTTGCCTATAGCCAAAGGTCATGCTTAGCTGGCTAATAATTAGTTTTTCTCTATTTCAGTCTAATCATGAGTGTTCTATGCCGTTCACTGATCAACACTACTTTGGCATGCAACTGGCCCATGTTTCGCGCGGATGGCGTGCCGAACTGGACCGCCGTCTCGCCGGCCTCGGACTTTCCCAGGCACGCTGGCTGGTGCTGCTGCACTTGGCGCGTTTTGACGATGCACCGACCCAGCGCGAATTGGCACAGAGTGTCGGCGTCGAAGGGCCGACCCTGGCCCGATTGCTCGACAGCCTGGAAGGCCAGGGACTGGTACAGCGTCAATCGGTGGTGGAAGACCGTCGGGCAAAAAAAATCGTTCTCTGTGCCCCGGCGCGTCCCCTGATCGAACAAATTGAAACCATTGCCACCCAGCTGCGTCACGAGTTGTTCGATGGCGTTGATGAAGCGGATTTGAAAATCTGTATGCGGGTGCACGGACACATTCTGGCCAACCTGGAAAAGTCCTGAGGCATAATCGCTTGCCGGACTTCTGAGATACCCCGTTGGGCAGACTATAAAAAACTAGTCGGCAATATCGTGTTGGTACCGGATGTGCGAACACGTACAAGGTTGGTTCCGATTATCCAAGGGATGCTCATGCTCGAGAGTTTGCACGCGGTATTGCGGTGTTGTGCCAGGCTGCTTCTGGTCGGTGGTGCCATCTCTTATTCGGCATTGGCGCCCGCGCTGGGCTTGGGCGAAATCACCTTGCATTCGTCGCTGAATCAACCGCTGCGCGCCGACATCACCCTGATGGACGCCGCGGGCCTGCAGGAGGGCGAGTTGTCGGTGAGCCTGGCGACGGCAGAAGAATTCAGCCGCGCCGGTGTCGATCGAGTGTTCTTCCTCAACGATCTGAAGTTCACGCCGATCCTGCGCGGCAACCGCAGCCTGATCCGGGTGAGCTCCAACAAGCCGGTCAATGAACCCTTCCTGAATTTCCTGGTACAGCTCAACCAGCCCAACGGGCGCGTGCTGCGCGAGTACACGGTATTGATCGACCCGCCGGGCGCACCGGGGATTGTTCCCGTTGCTGACGAACCGGTTGTCAACACACAATCGTCCGCATTCCCGGCCGTGGAGCCCGCCGTTGCACCGCCACCTGCGGCGAAGAGCAAAAAACCGCCCACCCCGCGCATCGATCAACCTGCTGCCGCGCCTGTCACTGATCCTGTTGCCGAGCAACTGGCCGTCAGTGTCCTGCAAAACCAGCAGCTGCAAGCCACGATCGATGAGCTGAATGCGAAATTGCAGGCTCAAAACGAGCAGATCGCCGGCCAGAAAAAGCAGGTCACCGAGTTGCAGACTCAATTGGCGGAAGTCAAACAGGCTTCGGTGGAATCTGTAGCGCCAGAAGCCGTGGCTCCAGCGCCGGTTGTTGTTGAAAAGTTCGAGACGACTGACTGGCCGCTGATCTTCGGGTTGCTGTTGCTGGTAGCCCTGGTGTTGCTCGGATTGTTTGTACGTCGTCAACGACAGCAAGTTCAGGCAGTATTTGAGCCGTTACCCGTTTTGCCGTCACGGCATGAGCCGGTGCTGAATCGGGAAGCGCAGCCGCATGCTCAGGCACCCGTACAGGGCGAAGAGACGCCGGCGGGCGATGTGCTCGAAGGGGTCGGCATTTATCTGGCCTATGGCCGTTTTTCCGAAGCAGCCGGTTTGTTGAGAGAGGCATTGGTCAAGGAACCGCATCGCACCGATCTGGCCGTGCAGCTGCTGGACGTTCTGGGCAAACAAGGTGATGTGGCCGCCTATGAAGCTCAGGAAAGCAGCCTGCGTGTCGCTGGGTTCGACCCGCAGAAGCTCCAGCAGATTCGTGACCGTTATCCGAAACTGGGTAATGTCGCCGCATTGGCCGTCGCACCCCTCATCACGCCGCCCGCGGTTGCGCAGCCCCAGGCAGAAGCAGCCGCTGGCGATGAGTTCCAGTTGAACCTGGACGACCTGTCGATGGATTCAAATTGGGACCTGATCAGCCCCTTCGAAAATTCACCGTCCGCCGCCGAATCGCCGAATGAGGCGCCACGCACCAACGAGTCTGAATTCACCTCGAACCTGCACATCTTGCCCGATGTATTCGAAATGCCTGACGAGCCGACGCTGGACGAACCCGAGTTCGAGTGGGTGGCCGAACCTGATGCACAGTCTCTGGATGACGACTTTCTCGACGAGTTCGGTGATTCCGGCCTGTCGTTGGAACTTGAACCATTGAATGCTGAATTGATGGATCTTGAGCCGTCCGAACCGACCAACGCCGCAAAGCTGGAACAGGCCCAGACCTGCATCGATGACGGTGATCTGGACAGCGCCATCGAGCTGCTCAATGAGTTGCTCAAGGACGGCGACGAACCGCTCAAACAGACTGCACGGAGTTTGTTGGCCGGCATCCGTTGAAGATCTTTCAAGCGGCTCTCGGGGCGCGCAATAAAGGCAGTTATGATAGCGACGCCCTCTGGCCCTGGAGTCCTGCCCATCATGACCGCGCATAAACCGGAAATCATCATTACGTATTGCACACAATGCCAGTGGTTGTTGCGCGCGGCCTGGCTGGCCCAGGAGCTGCTCAGTACCTTTGGTGACGACCTGGGCAAAGTGTCCCTGGTGCCCGGCACCGGCGGGGTCTTTTACATTTTCTGTGACGAGGTGCAAATCTGGGAGCGCAAGACCGATGGCGGTTTCCCCGAGGCCAAGGTGCTCAAGCAGCGGGTCCGCGATCAGATCGATCCGGACCGGGACTTGGGGCACAACGATCGGACTCAGTGAGACGCGGCTTCTGCCGCAACGGTCTTTTTGCTTGAGCCGCCTGAGAGCCGGCTGGACACCACGATCGCGACGATGATCAACGCACCGCCGATCAACATGCGCAGAGTCGGGTTTTCATCGAACAGCAGCCAGGCCATGGTGATCCCGTAAACCGGCTCCAGGGCGAACACCACCGCGGCGGTTCGCGCCTTGATCACCGCCAGGCTGGCGACAAACAGGCTGTGAGCGACGCCGGTGCAGAACACCCCGAGCAGACCGATCCACAGCCAGTCGAGGGCGCGCACCTCGCTCAACTGCGGTGCCGCCACCGGCAGCAGGCACAGCGCGACCACCACGTTCTGACACAGCGCCGCCTGCACCGGCGGG